>JANNMP010000347.1:0-5005 GCA_031398015.1 Burkholderiaceae bacterium | reverse complement strand
CGGCTTTGGTTTGCGCTGCGCCACCCGGCCGCGCCGGGCTGGCTGAAAGCCGTCACTGCGCTGCTGCTGCTGTACCTGGTGTCGCCGTTTGACCTGCTGCCGGACGCGCTGCCAGTGATCGGCCTGGTGGATGACCTGGTGCTGCTGCCGTTGGCCGTGCACTGGCTGCTGGGGCGCTTGCCAGCCGGATTGCAGCAAGACATCGAGCGGCGCTTCGGCAGCAACCAGCGCTGAGGCAGGCGGCGCCGCCAGCGGCGGGCCTTCAGTCGTCAAACCCCACGAACACGGCGGCCTCGTCCAGCGTCTTGCGCTGCGACACCACCGCATTGGCCGCAAAGCTGTCATCGGGCCAGCCCAACGCAATGCAGGTCTGGATCACCTGGTCGTCTGGGATGCGGGCCTCGGCACGCACCACCGGGCTTTGCATGATGCCCTGGCTGTTGATGACGCAGCCCAGGCCGCGTGACCAGGCGGCATTGACGATGCAATTGACCACGCCGCCGCAGTCAAACGGTGCGATGTCGCTGCCGTGGATGGCGCGGTCGTACGTCACCACGATCGACACCGGCGCATCGAACTGGCGAAAACCCCCGCAGCACCCAGTCCTGCCGCGCGTCCTTGTCGTCGCGGGCAATGCCCATCGCCGCAAAGAGCTGCTTGGCAATGCCGATCTGGCGCTCGCGGTGCACACCGTCATAACCCGGGCCCATGCGGAATTCACGCGAATGCGGCACGCCGGCCAGGTTGCGCTGCACATTGCCGGCGCGGATGCGGTCCAGCACCTTGCCGGCCACCACATGGAAGTTCCAGGGCTGGGTGTTGAGTGACGTGGGCGCGCGCAGGGCCAGTGTCAGCACCTCGCGGATCAGCGCCTTGGGCACTGGCTTGGGCAGGAAGCCGCGGATGCTGCGGCGGCCCAGCACCACGGCATCGAAGTCCATCACCGGTTGCCCTCCAGCATGATCACGTCGGCGCCCGGTGGCTCGGCATACAACTGGGCGACCAGCGCGGCGCGGCGCTGCAGGCCGGCCTTCTGGTTGATGTAGCCCTTGTCGGTGAGCTCATTGCCGTCGATCGACGGTGGCTCGCTCAGCAGCAGCGCGCGGGCAATGCGCCGGCTGCTGGCGCCCTGGGTGCTGGCGTTGTGGGCAGCAAGGCCCCGGCGCACCGCCGCACGCACAGCAGGGTGGGCCACCACGGTGTCGAAGCCGGCCTCGGGTTGGCCGATCAATTGCCGGCAGGCCGACAGGTTGGGCCAGGCCAGCAGGCCGATGAACGGCTGGTCTTGCCCGGCCACCAATGCGTCGAGCAGCACCGGTGAGCAGGCGGCGATGCAATCGGTGCGCAGCTCACCCACATGCACAAAGGTGCCGGTGGTCAGCTTGAATTCTTCGGTCACGCGGCCGGCAAACACCAGGCCCTGGGCCGGGTCGGCTGCGTCCACCAGCGTGCCGGCGTCGCCGATCTTGTAGAAGCCCTCGTCGTCGAAGGCGGCGGCGCTCAGCTCGGGCTGGCCGTGGTAGCTGGCAAAGACGTTGATGCCCTTCAGGCGCAGCTCGTACATGCCCGCTGTGGGCGTGGGCACCAGCTTCAGCTGCACACCTGGGAAGGGCAGGCCGATCAGGCCGACGCGCTCGGTCTCCCAGTAGGTGCCGGTGGATGTGGGCGCGGTCTCGGTCGAGCCCCAGCCGGTGTAGAACACGATGCGTTGGCCGGTGTACTGCACAGCCAGGGCCTGCATGCGTTCGTACAGGTCGTCACTGAGCCGGGCGCCGCCATAGGTCAGCAGCGTCAGTTGCTTGAAGAAGCTGCGGCACAGGGCGTCGTCTTTCTCCAGCGCGGCGGCCAGCGCCGCATAGCCCGACGGCGCGTTGGAATACAGCGTGGGCGACACCTCGTGCAGGTTGCGCAGGGTCTCGTCAAACAGCCCGGGCACCGGCCGGCCGTCGTCGATGTAGAGCGTGCCGCCTTCACCCAGCAGGCCGTTGAACACCGCGTTGCCGCCCATGGTGTGGTTCCAGGGCATCCAGTCGAGCACCACCGCCGGCCCGGGCTCGGGTGAATTGCGCGCCTGGTTGCCCTGGGCCACGTTGGCGCACATCATGCGCTGGGTGTTGACAACCGCCTTGGGCATGCCGGTGGAGCCGCTGGTGAACAGCAGCTTGCCCACGGTGTCGGGCGTGATGGCGGCGATCGACGCGGCCACGTCAGCCGTGGCCTGGGTGCGCGCCAGGCCATCGAAAGCCAGGCTGGGCAGGCCGGCAGGCGGCCGGTCCACAAACACCAGCGTCAGCCCTGCCAACTGCCCAGCGGCCTGCAATGCGTCCAGCGCCTTCTGGAACTGCACACCGTCCTGCACCAGCACCACGGCCGGCTGCACCAGCGCAAACAGGTACTTGAGCTTGGCGTGGTCCTGGCTCAGCAGCGAATAGCTGGCCGAGATGGGCGCCACCGGCAGGCGGGCCTGCATGGCGGCCTGGGTCATCAGCGCATGTTCCAGTGAGTTGCCCGACAGGATGGCCACTGGGCGCCTGTCTGGCACCTGCAGGTTCAGCAAGGCCTGCGTCAGGCTGTCCACCAGCGCCTTGCCCTGGGCGTAGCTGATGTGCCGCCACTGCCGCGCCTGACCCTTGCGCTGGGCGATCCAGGTCTGGTCGGGCCGCTCACCGGCCCAGCGCGCCAGCAGCGCCGGGATGTGCGGCGCAAAGCTTTGCAGCGGGATGCGTGATTGCAGCACCAGGCTGCCATCGGGCCGCCGGTCCACCGCGATGTCACGCGGCAGCCAGTTCATCTTGCGAAAAGCTGGTTTGGAGGCAGGCGGCTTGTTGGCCGCGCTGATTTCAGCCATGTTCATTGACCTTTGAAATCGGGGGTTCGCTTGTCCAGAAAGGCCTGCATGCCTTCGGCCATGTCCTGTGTCTTGAACAGCGGCAGCAGCTGCAGGTAGACGTGGTGCACATGGTCGGAGAAGTTCTCGTTCAAGCCCATGCGCATCATGCGTTTGGAGGCCTGCACCGCCAGCGGCGCGTTGGCGGCGATCTCGCTCGCCATGGCGCGTGCTGCGGCCATCAGCTCGGCATCGGGCACCACGAGGTTGGCCAGGCCCCACTGCAGGCATTCATCGGCGCTGAGCGTGCGGCCGGTGAAGATCAACTCAGCCGCCTTGGCCCAGCCCAGCATCCGCGGCAGCAGCCAGGTGCCGCCTGACTCAGGCACCACGCCGCGCTTGACGAAGGCCGCTGCCAGCTTGGACGACTGGGCCATGATGCGGATGTCGCAGCCTAGCGCGGTGTCCATGCCGTAGCCGGCCGCGCCGCCGTTGACGGCACAGATGGTGGGCTTGTCCATCGCCTGCAACACCGTGGGCGGCGTGTTGCGCAGGTTCAGCGTGGTGCTGCTGCTGGCGCTGCTGATGCCGTTGTCACCACGCACCTCGCGCAAGTCCAGCCCGGCGCAAAACGCACGGCCGCTGCCGGTCAGGATGACGCAGCGCACCGCCTTGTCGTCATTGGCTTGCAGCAGCGCAGCGGTCAGCGCGTCGAGCATCGCCCGGCTGATGGTGTTCAGCCGCTCGGGTGCATTCAGCGTGATGGTGGCGATGTGCGCGTCAACCGCGTACAGCACTTCGCTTGTGTTGCTCATCGGGTGGCCTGCATCACAGCCTGCATCACAGCCTGCATCACAGGCTGTAAACGCGCTGCGCGTTGTCGTGGAACATGGCCTGCTGGTCGGCGGCGCTGTGGTCGGCGGCCAATTTCTTCATCGCGTTCCAGTACACGCCATAGGGCAGAGATCGGCGGTCGACCGGGAAATTGCTTTCAAACAAACAGCGCGCCGGGCCGAAGCAGGCCATGGCGTGCTGGTAGTAGCGTGCCTGCGCTTGCACCAGCTCGTCGCTGCTGGCGGGGCGGCTGCGCTGGTTCCAGCCGAAGCCGTTGTCGGGCATCGCCAGGCCGCCCAGCTTGGCCACCACGTTGGGTTGCTTGGCGATGGCTTCAATGTCGCGTTGCCACTGGCTGAAGATGGCCTCGCGCTGGCCGGCGTACGGCCCCACGCCCAACGGCGTGCCGAAATGGTCCAACACCATGGTTGTGCCGGGCACGGCGCGCGCCAGCTCGGCAAACGCCGGGTTCTGGTGGTGGTAATGCCAGGTGTCGTAGGTCAGGCCCATGGTGCCCAGCAGCGCCACCCCGGCGCGGAACGCCGGGTCGGCATACAGGCCCTCGGCGCCGCGCCCGGGGATGCTCAGGGCCTCGGGGTGCGGGTCGCGTGCGCCGGCATGGCGGATGCCGCGCAGCAGGCCCCCGGCCGCAGCGGCATGGGCGGCCAGCGCCTCATGCAACAGCGCGCCGCCGCGCAGGTCAGCATGGGCCACGATGCCGGCCACCACCGCGCCGCCGCCGCCATCGCGGCTGGCGCGGGCGATGCCGGCGACGAACTCGGTTTCACCGACGGGCTTCAGATGCTCAGGCCCATCCTCCCGGTACGAGGCCCGGCATTCGACGAACACCGTCTTGACGATGTTGTGGCCCGACCCGGTGTCGGCCCACAGGTCACCCAGCAGATAACGTGAGCGGCCACCCACCGCATGCCACAGGTGGTGGTGCGGGTCGATGATGGGGCGCTCGGGGTCGATGGCGGCTTCATGGGCCAGCGCCAGCCAGGCATTGCTGCCGGGGGTGGGGGTGCTCATGCTGCACCCGCCATGCAGGGCTTGCCCGGCGCCAGCACCGGCGCCCGGACCAGCGCGTGATGCGGCGCATCGGCGGCCTTCAGCGTGGCGCCGCGCATCGGTTTGTGGCCGCCGTCGGTTGGCGCGGCCAGCATCTGGCGAGGCTGGCGCAACGGGCTGCACAAGGCGGGTTGGTCAAACGTTGGCAAGGCCATGCGGCGGGCTCCAGGCGGCAGGCGGCCAGTGTCTGGCGTGGCCGGCGGCGCTGCTGAAACCTGGGTGACACCGGGCGCCGGCATGCCCGGGCAGGGCCGGCCCGGGTGGGAGAACGCC
>JANNMP010000697.1:0-5314 GCA_031398015.1 Burkholderiaceae bacterium | reverse complement strand
CCAGCCGGGCTTTGCCCAGGCCTTCATGCCGCGCGGCCGGGCGCCGGCGCCGGGTGAACGCTTCGTGTTTGCCGAGGCCGGCGCCACCCTGCGCAAGATTGCCGCCAGCGGCGGCGAGGCCTACTACCGCGGCGACATCGCGCAGGCCCTGGTGGCCCACAGCCAGGCCCATGGCGGCGTCATGACGCTGGCTGACCTGGCCAACTACCAGCCTGAATGGGTCACGCCGATCCAGAAGGACTTTGCCGGCCACACCGTGCATCAGATCCCGCCCAACGGCCAGGGCATTGCGGTGCTGATGGCGCTCGGCATGGTCCAGCAGCTCGACATCGGCCGCTTTCCGGTGGACAGCATCGACAGCCAGCACCTGCAGATCGAGGCCATGAAGCTGGCCTTTGCCGACACCTACCGCTGGGTGGCCGATGCAGCCCACATGACGCAGGTGACGCCGGCCGACCTGCTCAGCGACGGCTATCTGGCCGAGCGCGCCAAGCTGATCGACCCCAGGCGCGCACAAGACTGTGCCCACGGCACACCACCGGCCGGCGGCACCATCTACATGACTGCCGCCGACGAGGCCGGCATGATGGTCAGCTTCATCCAGAGCAACTACATGGGCTTTGGCAGCGGCGTGGTGGTGCCGGGCACCGGCATCAGCCTGCAGAACCGCGGCCACGGCTTCACGCTGGACGAGCGCCACCCCAATGTGGTGGCCGGTGGCAAGCGGCCGTTCCACACCATCATCCCGGGCTTCCTGACCAAGGCTGGCCAACCGCAGATGAGCTTTGGCGTGATGGGCGGCAACATGCAGCCACAAGGCCATTTGCAGACCCTGGTGCGGATGTTGGTGCACCGGCAGCAGCCGCAGACAGCCTGCGACGCACCACGCTGGAAAGTGGCCACCGGCGTCAAAGTTGACTTCGAGCACACCATGGCTGCAGCGCTGGTCGATGGCCTGAAGGCGCGGGGCCATGAGTTCGAAGCCACCGACGACCCCTACATGGACTACGGCAGCGGCCAGTTCATCTGGAAGCAAAGCGCTGACCCGGAAGACGGCTACGTGGCCGCCAGTGATTCACGCCGCGACGGCCAGGCCGTGGGCTATTGACCTGGCGCGGGTCGGGCAGGCCCGTCAACGCGCCGGCGCCCCGGCGCGCGACGGTCCGGGCAGCAATGGCCCTGGCCTGGCTGCCACTGCCGGGCAGGCTGGCGCCGACGCGCCCTGCGCCGGCAGCCGGCCCAGCAGCCCGCGGCTGGCGCGGCCGGGCTGGGCACACCAGGCGGTGTCGAACGGCAACGCGTCGGCGTAGGTGGCCACGCCCCGGTCCATGGCCTGCACCGACGCCTTGGACAGCAGCCAGCCCAGCGGCGGCGCCTTGCTTTGCTGCATCACCTGGGCCAGGTTCCATTCCAGCGTGCGGCTGCAGCCCAGGCTTTCAACCACCCGGCGCAGCTCCAGGTTGGCGCGGCCTTCACGCACGCTGAGCAGGGTGCCCAGCGGCGCGGCGATGTCTGACCCACCGCTGCCACCGGCATGCAGCCCGCTGGGCTCGGCCATCGCGCGGCGCAGCACGGCGCTGGCCATGTCGAAGCCCTGTGGCAGCGCCGTTGGCGGCTGGCCATGCAGCGGGTAGCGTGGCGTGGTGCCCGGGCATTCACGCGGCGAGCTGGCGTCATTGCTGATCGCCACCACAAACACCGGGGGCAGGCCGCTGCCAGGCTTGCCCTGCAACGGGCTGGCCTGCAGGTCACGCCACACATCCATCAGCGTTTCCAGGCCGCTGTTCTCGAAGAAGCCACCATCGACCACGTGGCCCCAGATGCCGTGGCCGTTGCCGTGGCAGACATCTTGCCCGGCGCGGTTGGCCGCCATGCCGGCCACGCAGCCCCACACCCGCCCCGGTGGGCTGATGCCGGGGAAACGCGCCGAATTGACCACCGCGTCGACCACGCTCAAGTCAGCCGTCTGCAGGCGCGCCGCGCGCGAGATGCCCGATTGGTAGAACAGCGGGTCGGCCAGCATGGCGCCCAGCTGCACATTGCTGGCCACCACCCGCCGGCCCGATTCCACGCCGGTGGCGTTGAGGTACACCGCCGGCTGCCGATGGCCCGGCGTGCCGCTGGGCACCATGCCAAAGGTTTGCAGGAACGGCTGCTGCAGCAGGCCGGCAAACGGCCCCGGCATGGTGTCGCGCCAGGCATGGTCGATGGCATCGGCCAGGGTGTTGCCACGCTCGCGCTGCAGGTAGGTGAATGGCACGAAGGCTTGCACTGCCTCAGCAAACAACAACGAGCCGGCCACCGGCCCCAGAAAATCCCGCTGCAGCAGGCGCCGCATCTCGTCGGCGCGCCCGGTTTGGCAGCGCTGTGCAGCCGGCTTGGCCGCCCACACCTGGCGTTGGGCCAGGTAGGCCGCCAGGCCGAGCGAGCCGCCCGAGACACCGGAGACCGCCAGCACCTGGTCGCCGAAGGCGCCGCAGCTGCGGTCGTCCATCGCCGCCAGCAGCGTGGCTGTCCAGTAGGCAGCGCGCAGGCCGCCGCCGGCTGCGGCAACCAAAAACACCGGGCTCTGCGCCACATCGGGCAGACCGCTGCGCCAGGACACCACATGCTGGTGCAACGTGGGCAAGGCGGGCATGGCAGCGGGCGACGGCGTGGGCGACTCCGCGTTCGGCAGCGCCGCCGTGCGCAGGCTGTGGTTGGCCGGTGCACCGACCAACAACACCCACACCAGCGGCACCAGCGCCCAGTTGCCCAGGCCGGCACGCTGTGGCAGGTCAACAAAAGCCCAGGTCAGCACCACCGACCACATTGCCAAGGCCGCAAACGCGATGCCCAGGGTGCCCAGGCTCCAGCCCGGCAGCAGCGGGTTGGTGGAGAACACCAGCACGGCGGCGGCAGCACCCACCATCAAGAGCCGGCTGACCTCCTGCAGCGGATTGAGCACCGCCGGCGCAAACGACGCAAAGCCCATGGCATGCAGCAAACCGCGAAAGGCGCGGATCAGGTCCCAGTCGAAATGCCGGCGCTCGACCACGTACCACAGCCCGGCGGCGGCCACAGCCAGCACGATGCCGAACACCACCACCGCCCACTGCGCATCGGCAAGCACTGCGCCAAGCCACCAGCAGGCCCCGGCCAGCATGCTGAGCGCGGCCCGCCCGAGCGCACTGCGCCCGGCGCGGATGCCCAGCCCATAGGCCAGCGCCGACACCAGGAACAGCGCGGCCAACTGCAGGGTCTGCGTGCCGATCTTGTCAGCGTGCCAGCGCCACACGCCACTGGGCACCTGGTACCAGCCGAAACCGTCGAGCACCGGCACTGGGTCAGCGCCCACGGCCAGCCAGGCCACGGCCATGGCAACAGCGGTGAGCACGGCCACCGGGCGGCGCCAGCGCTTGCCTTCAATGCGGTGGCCCGGTTTCAACAGACCACTGCGGTTGGCCAGCGCGCTGAGCAGCGACGACACCGCCTCGTGCATCACCAGTGCGCCCAGGCCCATGAACAACGCCATCGCCAGCGAGGCCCGCGCCGACATCCACAGCGCACCCAGCGTGGCCACGCACAACACGGCAAAGCAGCCGGCCAGGCGCGGCGCCTCACGCGGCAGCCAGGCGGCGTTGCCCTCGGCCACGCTGCTGGCGCCAGCAGCCGGGGCCGGCAGGCCCGGCGTGAAGCGCGCCACCAGCCGCATGCTGAACCACACGGCCGCGCCCCACAACAGCACGCCCAGGCCCAGCCAGAACAGGTTTGTCAGCCGCATGTCATTGGCCGCCGGCGCGTCGGCCGCGTCCAGCCCCAGGCTGGTGAGGATGTCTTGCGTCTGCGGCACAAAGCCCATCAGCACAATGCCCAGCACCAGCGCGGCCAGTGCGAACACATGCAGAAAGACAAACCGCACGGCATGCACCGCCGCCAGCGCGGCCGCATGCAGTGCGCCCTTGCAGCGCTGCCAGCCGAGTGCATGCCACCACAGGCCGGCCAGGGCCAGCAGCGTGGCCAGGCACAGGCCCAGCAGCACCCACTTGAGCCAAGCGGAGGTGGCCAGCACAGGGTGTGCCCAGGCTGGCATGGGCGCGCCCAGCAGCAGCCAGGCGAGTGACTGCAGATTCTCGGCCTGGTCAGCCAGCGCCGCACCCGATGCGGCTGCCAGTGCCAGGCGCCGCAAGCGTTCGGCCCAAACGGAGGACACGCCGGCCAGGCTGCAGACCCAGTGCAGCAGTTGCGCTGCACCGGCAATCGCCAGCAGGTAGACAGGCACGAACAGCAGCGCATCGGCCAGCAAGGCCAGCCCAGCGATCCATCGCATCGCCGGGCCGACCTGCCAGAACGCCAGGATGCGCGCGCGCAGATCGGCATCCCAGGTGACCTGGAACTGCAGCGTGGACGGCAGGAAGCCGTCACCGGACTGGGCCGGCAGCTGCAGTGCGTTGCCCAGCGCCTGCAGCAGCGCGATCAGCACCACAGCTGCGGCGCAGATGCGCAGCCAGGGGCGGATGCTCGGTTGCAGCGGCGGCCCGGCGCGGCAACCGCCGGACAAACCAGCCCACGCAACTTGCCATGTCTTGCCCATGCCGATCACCCCGTCTGCAGGCGCTTGCCCGCACGCAAGAATGCCATGGCGGCCAGGGGATTCGGGGCACTGCCCGCCTGGTTTTGCGGCGACAGGTTGTTCACAGACCTCGGCTCGAACCGGCGCTGGCCACCTGCTGGTTCAGATTGGCCCATGCAAGCGTCAATTTCGCTGTGAACATTGATATTGGAGCCAGCCACCATGTCTGAGAATCGCTGGGCAACTGTCACCGTCGTCTTGCTCGCATTCAGCGGCACAGCCATTGCGCAGACGACTTGGACGACAGCGCCGGTCCAACTGATATCCAGCCAGGACACGCCGGGACACATTGGGTGCCAGCCCCAGCGCATTTCTTTTGACCAAGACAGTCGCCGTCGCCAAGCAGAAGGCTGTGACAGGTGCAATGCCGCCAACATCATCTGACTGCGCGGCAAGCGCGATTGAACAATTGATCAGGCCGCGTCCGGTCGCGATATGGCACGTCACCTGCCGAGACAACCCACGACAGCGCCAAAGGCAGCTTCGCCAGCGGCAAAGCAGCCGCTGAAAGAAACCCGCCAGCGCTGACGCCGGCAAGTCGCCTGGCGACTTGATCGACAGGCGCATTGCAGAATTGGCCGATTGGCGGGGCGAGATGTTGTCGCGGCTGCGCGCCTTGATCATGGCAGCCGATGGTGCGATCACCGAAGACTGGAAATGGAGTGTCCCGGTCTGGACGTGCGGCGGAATCATCTGCAACTG
>JANNMP010000691.1:0-3621 GCA_031398015.1 Burkholderiaceae bacterium | reverse complement strand
GGGTCGCGACCAGCGGTGCCGGACCGGGATCGTTGTGGTCGACACCCGCATACGCCTTGGGCAAGGTGTGCGTGCCGTCGTCGCAAACCTTCAGACACGATTCCTTCGTGCCGTCCGAGCCGTCGTGGTGGCCTGCATCGGTGCCTGACTGGGCATGCGGCCCGGCAGACGCCTGGACCGTCGTTGCCGCCGTCTTCTCCGCCGCCCTGGCGTGCGGTTGATCCGTCTCCAGAAAGCAGGCATTCGCGACCGATGAAGCGAGCGCGAACAGCCACACCAGCAGCACCACACATGCGGTGTGGCGCTTGGTGCGGGTGTCAGCGAAGAACTTCATGGTGGATACGAGCTGTCTGTGCTCCATGCTGTGCTGGCGTCGACGTGAACGGTTGATCTCTGTCAAACGGGACGTGGGGGGCGAAAACAAAATCCCTGTTTCGCAGAGTGCAACAGCTGATTGAGGACGTCTGTTCGTTGCCGCACTGAACATCACACGTGTATCCGGCCGAAGCGGTCTACGCGGCCTGCCAAGCGGACGGCGCCTCGATCGCTGCTGGGTCGTCCAGCGAACAGACAGCAGAGGAGGCGACTGATACCCTGCCAGAGCGGATTGGCGTGGCCATTTCCGATGGTCAATCAGCAAACGCACCTGCCCCCACACCGTGATCACCAACAAGCCATGAACGCTGTGCTGCAACCGCTGGCGCTCGAAGCGCGCCGCAGCGCCATCGACATGCTGAACAGCGCGTGCTTCTGCTTCAGCCTCGACGAAAAGGCGCTGGCGCGCGCCCTCGATTCAGAACTGGGGCAGCCAGGCCTTGCCGAGATGGTTCGGCAGCGCTGTCCGTTCCTCTTCGCAGCACTGCCCGTGTTCGTGGCGGCACCGCAGTTGCACCGCATGGCGCAAGTGATGCATGCCGTCGAATCGGTGGTGGCCCTTCCGGCCTATCGGGAGCAAGTGCTGGGCGCCGCGCCAGCCATCGCCAGGCTGGGGACGCGCGGGCCGCTCGGTGCCTTCTTCGGCTATGACTTCCATCTCAGTGCAGGGCATCTCGGACTGATCGAGATCAACACCAACGCTGGCGGGGCCATGCTCAACGCCGTGTTGGCGCGCGCACAGCATGCCTGCTGCGCCGCGGTGGATTCGATGGTGCCCACGCTGGCCAGCGTGGTGGACTTCGAAGAGCAGATCGTCGCCATGTTTCGGCACGAATGGAACTTGGCTGGTCCGACGGCCGGCTTGGCTGGAAGCACGCGACCGCTGGCCAGCATCGCCATCGTCGACGTGGCGCCCGAGGATCAATACCTCTATCCCGAGTTCCTGCTGTTCCGGCAGTTGTTCGACCGGCATGGGCTGCGAGCGGTCATCGCCGATCCGGCTGCGCTCGAGTGGCGCGACGGCGCGCTGTGGCACGGCGACCTGGCCATCGATCTGGTCTACAACCGGTTGACCGACTTCTACCTGGAGCAACCGGGCAGCGCCGCACTGCGTGAAGCCTACCTGCAGCACGCCGTGGTGCTGACGCCGCACCCGCAGGCCCATGCGCTGTACGCCGACAAGCGGCAGCTCGCGCTGTTCAGCGATGCTGGGCGGCTGCAAGCCCTGGGCGTACCGCAAGCCACGCAGGAAGTGCTGCTCAAGCACGTGCCTCACACCGAGGTGGTCGACGCCGCCGACGCGCAGCGCTTGTGGGAAACGCGCCGCAGCCTGTTCTTCAAGCCCGTCGCGGGCTTCGGCAGCCGCGCCGCCTATCGCGGAGACAAGCTGACGAAGCGGGTCTGGCAGGACATCCTGGCTGGCGACTATGTCGCCCAGGCCATCGTCGCGCCAGGGGAGCGGGTGATCGACGACCCGGACGCGGTGGCGGCACATCCTGCTGCAGGGGCCACCAAGGCCATGAAGTTCGACCTTCGCGCCTACACCTACGACGGCGCGGTGCAGTGGGTGGCCGCGCGGATGTACCAGGGGCAGACCACCAACTTCCGCACGCCCGGTGGCGGCTTTGCGCCGGTGTACAGCTCGGCCGATGCATCGGGACGATCCGTGCAGGTTTGCAGGGGCGACACCGGAGCTGGTGACGCTGCGCATGCCTCCTATGTCTTCCTGCTCGATGAAAGCAGTGGTGTCCACGCGGTCCCCCACGCGTTGTATGTTGCGCTGGCCCGCGGCGAGGCAACGCTTGCGGCCATGGCGGGACAGACCTTGCGTCTGGCCGACTGGTTTGTGCGCTTGAAAGGTGGTGCGCCCGACGTTGTGGTCAACGAGACCTACAGCCTGGTGCGTTTCGACGCACAAGGACGTGTCGATCCGGCGCATGCACCCACCGCAGCCCAAACACAAGGGGCCGCGGTGCAAAACGCCGCATGGCCCAGCGCTGCGGAGCGGGGCCAAATGCGGGAACTGCTGTTTGCCGATGCCGAGACGTCCAACGCATCGCCGTCAGCGGCGCCAACCGGCATGAGTGGCATCAATGAATCTCATTGCTCGAACAGGCCGCCTGGAAGTTGCGCCTAGAGCCGTGTCGATGAACAGAACATCGGTCCTCCTCCAACCCCTCCATGTGCGGCATCTGCGGTGAACTGAGATTCGACGCCACGTCACCTGACTTGGCGGTGATTGAACGCATGTCCGAGACGCTGGCACGCCGCGGACCGGACCATGCGGCAACGTATGCGGACGGACCGGTCGCCTTCGGGCACCGGCGCCTCGCCATCATCGACCTGTCCGCAAGCGCCGATCAACCGATGGTCGACGACACGCTGCACATGGCGCTGGTTTTCAACGGCACGATCTACAACTACCGGGAACTGCGCACCGAGCTGATCTCGATGGGCCACAGCTTCGTCTCGGAAGGCGACAGCGAGGTCATCCTCAAGGCCTACGCCGCATGGGGCGAACAGTGCGTGCAACGCTTCTACGGCATGTTCGCCTTTGCCATCTGGGATACGCGAGAGGGGCGCCGCGCCAGCCTTTTTCTGGCGCGGGACCGTTTTGGCATCAAGCCTCTGTACTTGACCCAGGATGGCAACCGTCTGCGGTTTGCATCGAGCCTGCCCGCACTGCTTGCCGGTGGTGGCGTCGATACGCGACTCGATCCTGTTGCCTTGCACCACCACTTCATGTTGCACACCGTGGTGCCAGCACCGCGCACGATACTGACCGGCGTGCGCAAACTTGCGCCTGCCTGCACGATGACTGTCAGCATGGATGGGCTCGTCACGCAGAAGGTGTACTGGACCCTGGATGCGACACGCCCGACAGAGCCGCTTTCAGAAGCCCAATGGCTTGCACAGACACGCGAGGTCCTGGTGCGCGCGCTCGACCGCCATCGCCTCGCCGCTGACGTGCCGGTGGGTGTGCTGCTGTCGGGCGGGCTGGATTCGAGCCTGCTGGTCGGCTTGCTGGCCGATCACGTGGACGACCTGCTGACGTTCTCGATCGGCTTCGAGGGCATCCCCGGCGTCAGTGTGGGCGCGGAACAAGCCGACGAGTTCGAGTTCTCGGACCAGATCGCCGCGCAGTTCAAGACCCGTCACCACAAGCACCTGATCCCGAACAGCGAGGTGCTGGCGCGTTTGCCCGAAGCCGTGGCGGCCATGACCGAGCCGTCGATGAGCCACGAC
>JANNMP010000660.1:0-2868 GCA_031398015.1 Burkholderiaceae bacterium | reverse complement strand
GGCATGTGGGCGGCCCAGCCCGGTGTGGCATGGCAGCACAGCGCCGCGCTGCGGGCGCTGTTCACCACTGCGCCCGTGCACTTGCGGGTGGACAACGCCGCACCGCAGCCGGTGGCCGGCTGGACGCTGCTGCTGGGCCGGGCTGCGGGGCACCAGCGCTGGGTGATCGATACCCCCATCGATACCCCCATCGATGCCCCCATCGACGCCCTGCCCGTCACCGGCCGCGCCATCTGGCTGGCCTTCACGCCCCAGCCACCGGTCAAGCCGCAATGAACCACACCCCGCTCACCCTGTGGCGCGACGCCCGGCTGGCCACCATGCAGCCAGGCAGCGCCTGGGGCTGGATCGATGGCGGCGCCATGCTGGTGCAAGGCAGCCGGCTGCAGTGGGTGGGTGCGCTGGCCGATCTGCCCGCAACGCTGGCAGCGCAGGTGGCCGTTGAACACAGCCTGGGCGGCGCCGTGGTCACGCCCGGCCTGGTCGATTGCCACACCCACCTGGTCTACGGCGGTGAGCGTGCAGCCGAGTTCGAGCAGCGCCTGCAGGGCGCCAGCTACGAACAGATCGCCCGTGCCGGCGGCGGTATCGCGTCCACCGTGGCCGCCACCCGCGCTGCCAGCGAAGAGCAGCTCTTTGCCAGCGCTCTGCCGCGCGCCCGGGCGCTGCTGGCCGAAGGCGTGACCACGCTGGAAATCAAGTCCGGCTACGGCCTGTCGGCAGACCATGAGGCCCGCTGCCTGCGGGTGGCGCGCCGCCTGGGCCAGGTGCTGCCGCTGACGGTGCGCACCACCAGCTTGGCCGCCCATGCCGTGCCGCCTGAATTTGCCGGCCACCCCGATGCCTACATCGACGCCGCCATTGCCTGGCTGCCGGCGTTGCAGCAGCAAGGCCTGGTCGATGCGGTCGATGCCTTCTGCGAGACCATCGCCTTCAGCCCGGCCCAGACTCGGCGTTTGTTCGAAGCCGCCCGGGCACTGGGCCTGCCCGTCAAGCTGCATGCCGAGCAATTGAGCAACCAGCACGGCGCTGCGCTCGCTGCCGGCTTCGGCGCCTTGTCGTGTGACCACCTGGAGCATCTGGACGCCGCCGGCATCCAGGCCATGGCCAATGCAGGCACGGTGGCGGTGTTGCTGCCCGGCGCGTTCTACTTTCTGCGTGAAACCCGGCTGCCGCCGATCGACGCGCTGCGTGCCGCCGGTGTGCCGCTGGCAGTGGCCACTGACCACAACCCCGGCTCGTCGCCCGGCCTGTCGCTGCTGTTGATGCTGAACATGGCCTGCACCCTGATGCGCCTGACGCCCGAAGAAGCACTGCGTGGCGCCACCCAGCATGCCGCCACCGCGCTGGGTCTGGGCGCCAGCCATGGCCAGCTGGCGGCCGGGCGGGTGGCCGATTTCGTGGCCTGGGATGTGGACCACCCACGCGAGCTGGCGTACTGGTTTGGCCGCAACCCGTGCCGCCAGGTGGTGCGTCACGGTTCCATCACGCAACCCATCAACCAACCCATCACCCAGCCCATCACCCAGCACACAACTTGAGCGACAACCGATGACCAACGACATCCTCACGCTGCACCGGGGCACGCGCCCGCTGCTGCTGAGCCTGCCACATGTGGGCACGCTGCTGCCCACGGCACTGCAGGCACGCCTGGTCGACCGCGCCCAGGCGCTGGAAGACACCGACTGGCACCTGGAACAGCTCTACGCCTTTGCCAAGGGCATGGGCGTGAGCATGCTGGTGCCACGCCACAGCCGCTGGCTGATCGACCTGAACCGCCCGAGCGAGAACACGCCGATGTACCCCGGCGCCAACAACACCGGCCTGTGCCCCAGCACCTTCTTCAGCGGCGAGCCCTTGTACCGCAGCGGCGACGCGCCGGGTGAACCCGAGGTGCAGCAGCGCGTGGCAGCGTACTGGCAGCCCTACCACGCCGCCCTGGCCGCTGAACTGGCACGCCTGCGCCAACAACACGGCCGGGTGGTGCTGTTCGACGGCCACAGCATCAAGAGCGAATTGCCCTGGCTGTTTGACGGCCGGCTGCCCGACCTGAACCTGGGCACCGCCGCCGGCCAGAGCTGCGCGCCGGCCTTGCGTGACGCGCTGGCCGCTGTGCTGCAAGCCCAGACCCGGTACAGCGTGGCCATCGACGGCCGCTTCAAGGGCGGCCACATCACCCGCTGCTACGGCGCGCCGGCAGCCGGCGTGCATGCGGTGCAATTGGAGATGACCTGGCGCTGCTACATGGACGAAGCCCCGCCCCATGCCTGGCACAGCAGCCGCGCCGCCCAGGTGCAGCCGCTGCTGCAGCAATTGCTGCAGGCAATGCTGGTCTTTGCAGAAGCACCGCCATGAGACACCCTGTGTCAACCTCCCTATCCGGAAGCGAGCTTCAGAGCACGGCAGCCTTGTTGTGGACGCCCCAGGCCTGGGTGGCCGGCGGCTGGCAAGCCGACGTGCTGCTGCACATTGACAGCGCCGGCTGCTTCGCCCAGGTGCAGCCCGACACACCCTGCCCGCTGGGCGCCACCGTGTTGCCGGGCCCGGTGCTGCCAGGCCTGGTCAATGCCCACAGCCATGCCTTCCAGCGCGCCTTTGCCGGCCTGGCCGAGCGCCGCCACAGCGCCGACGATGACTTCTGGGGCTGGCGCGACCGCATGTACGCCGTGGCGCTGCGGGTGTCGCCGGCCATGCTGCGCGCCGTGGCCGGCCAGCTCTATGCCGAGCTGCTGCAAGGCGGCTACACCCAGGTCTGTGCTCGTCCAGCCCCGAACCCACATCCGGCGGCTTCGGCAGCAACACGGCGCCGCCACCCGCGCCACCGCCCTCGGTACGCGGCATCAGCCTCGGCGAGCCCAGCACATCGCC
>JANNMP010000333.1:0-9257 GCA_031398015.1 Burkholderiaceae bacterium | reverse complement strand
GGCACCACGGTGATGCGCGTGGCGCTGCGGGCGAACTTGTGGCTGAACAGGTTGTGGCCGGCGGTGATCACCGTGCGCGGGCCGGCCAGCCAGCCGGTGCCCAGCACCTGCTGGGGGTGCAGGCCATCGGCCACCAGGTGGCAGATGCAGCGCCAGGGCAGCAACGTGGTGTCGCTGATCGGCACCCGGTCGTCCTTGCCGATCACACTTTCGGGGAATGCATATTCGAGCCAGGACGCCGCGCCCAGTGTGTCGCTGCACAGGCGCGCGGGCAGGCGCTGGCCACCAAAGCCCTGCGCCATCACGCGGCCGACATCAAAGCCCGGCACGCGCTCGATGCGCCCGCCGTTGTTGGTCTGCACCATGTTGGCCAGCATGGCCTGGCCGGTGGATCTGGCACGCGCCCGCCTGGCCTTGGTTGGCATCACTTCTTCTCCGCGTCCAGCGTGCCCTTGCCACCGGCACTGGTCTGGCCGCCGGCGGCGGGGGCCTTGGCCTCGGGTGGGTTGTTGCCGGCACCGCCGGCAGGCGTTGCCTTGTGCGCCACACCCACCAGGTTCTTGGTGGCGTCTTGCTGGCTGGGCGGCCCGAGGCGGATCGACAGCTGCGGCGCGGCCCGGCTGCCGGGCGCACCGGCAACGCCTGATTCCTGCTTGGCCGGCGTCTTGTCCAGCAGCGCCTTGTCCAAGACCGACTTGGCCTGGATCTCGGCCACCTTGGCATCGGCCAGGGATTTCTCCTTTCCGCTCAAGTCGAGCTTCAGCGTCACCAGCTCGGCCGCTGCCTTGACCGCGCCCTTGGCAATGTCAAACGGCACCGCCGCCACCGCCAGCGCCGAGCTGGGCCGGTCGGTGGTGACCGACTCGAACACGCCGCCCTTGAGCTTCACGTCATGTGTGGTCTTGACAAAGGCCCAGCGCTCCAGCGGCATCACGAACGTGGGTGATCGGTTGGGCAGGCCGAACACTGCGCTGTTGCTGATGCCCGCAGCCTGCAGCCGCACCACATGCGGCACATTGATGCGGTAGCAAAAGCCGGCGCTGCAATCGGCGGGCTTGGGCGGCTCGCCGCCGGCACCGTCCACCGACACGGCAAACGCCCCCGCAGCCACCTCGGCGGCCAGGCTGCGCAGCGCCTTGCATGCCGCATCCACACTGGCCGGCATGCAGGACTGCTCGGCGCCCAGGCGCTGCAGGTGGGTGCGGGCGGCGGCGTGCAAGCGGGCGTTGAACGCGCTGACAGCTTCACCGGCCCAGCCCGGGTCAAACAAGTCGCGGAACACCACGACAGTCTTGACCGCGTCGCCCGATTCGGCCTTCAGGCCCGATGCCAGCTTGCTGATGGCCTCGGCGCTCTTGTCATCTGACGCCAGGGTCACCGCCGACAGCAGGCCGGTGACGGCATCGACACTGACCACCACGTTGTCGCTGGTGAACACATTGCCGCTGCGCTGCATGGCATAGATGTGGCCAGGGTCGCCCACCATCACCGCCGACTGGATGCGCAGCTCGAACGCGCTGCCGTCGTGCACCAGTTCCACCGGCAGCAGCGCACGCGGCAGCATGTAGCCGATGCCTTCGGCGCCATGCGCGCCGGGCACGCTGTTGACGATGGCGCAGCCACTGCCCAGCAGGCCCAGGGCCACGGCGATCAGCGGCGCGATGGGGCGAACAACGGATGCGGCGATGGCCATGTGGGTCTCCAGGCATGCACGGTGTGTGCTGGGCTGGCAGTCTTGCCGCTGCGCTGCCGCCCGGCATCCGCAACAGGTACGACGCAGCGGCGTCAAGCGCGCGGCGCTGGCGCGTCCACCGGCCGGCGGACGCGACGTGAACTAGGGGTACCGCAGCGCCCGCGTGGCTGACACAGTGCCTGCATGCCCGCCACGGCCAGGTGGGCCCACGAGGCCTGCCATGTTCACCCTGCTGCGCTTGTTGCCCACCCGCCGCCTGTTGGCCGAGCAGTTGCCCGCGCTGCTGATCGCCTGGCTCGTTGCCGAGTTGTTCTACAAGTTCCACAGCTTCTCGCTGGAATGCGCTGCGTTCCTGCTCACCTGGGGCGCGCTTGACGCCGGCATCCAGGGCCTGCGCCACGTGTTGGCGCCGGCCCAGCGCAACCAGACCTGAAACGCAGCCACCAGGCCCACCGCCGAGACACACAGCATGCTGGTCCGCCCGATGGTCGGCCGCTGGGAACTGCCCCGCATCGAGGCCATCACCAGCCGTGATGTGCGCCGCCTGGCGGTGCTGCCGGTGCCCGGCCTGCAAGGCAGCCTGCACCAGGATCTGGGGCGTGAGGCGCTGGAAGTCGAGCTGAGCGGCAGCCTGTACGGCGACGAAGCCCGCGACGCGTTTTTGAAGGAGCTGCGCCAGGCCTTCCTGGCCGGCGAGCCGGTGGATTTTGTCGCCGACATCGTCAATGAATCGACGCTGGAGCAAGTGTTGATTGCCGGCTTCGTGCTCGACGAAACCGCCGCTGCCGCTGACACCTTCCATTACCGCCTGCTGCTGCGTGAATACACCGAGCCACCCGAGCCACCCGCGCCAGGTTTTGGTGACCTCGGTGCGGGCTTTGGCCTCGACGTGGACGCCGCGCTCGGCCTGGACATCGGCCTGGGGCTGGACCTGCTGGACCTGCCCGGCATGTTGGGCGACGTGCCGCAGATCGGCGACCTGCTGGCCCCGATCGAGCCCGCAGCGCAGGGCCTGAAAGATGCGCTGGCAGGCGCCGGCGATCTGCTGGCACCGCTGGCCGGCGTGTTTGATTGACTGACCCGCGCTGTTGTCATGGGACTGTCCGCCACCCTCACCGTCAAGCTCGATTGCCGCAGCTTGGGTGCAACGCTGCTCACCGAGCTGGCGGGCCCGGTGGGCGCGCTGGCCGGTGTGGTGCTGCCGGCGTCTGACACCGCACTGGCCGGTATCGGCAACAGCGCCGGCAGCATCGATCTGTCAGCGCTGGCCGGTTTGGTGGCCGACGTGGCCCGGCAAGCCCAGCCGCTGCTGGGCGCGCTGCCTGACCCCACGGCGGTGTTCGGCCCGATCGGCAGCGCGCTGGCGCTGGTGGAAGCTGCGGCCCAGCAAGACCTGTCGCTGCAAGTGAACGGCCTGCTCGACAAGCTGCGCGCTGAGTTGCAAGCCCCCAGCGGCGAACGCCCGGCCTTGCCGGCGCTGCTGCTGCAACTGGTGCAAATCTTGAGCGGCTCGCCCGAGGGCCAGGTGCTGAAAGACTTGGCCGCGCCGCTGCTGCAGGCCGCGGGTGTGCAACTGCCGTCATTGGCTGGCTTGACCGACCCATTGGCTGCAGCCAGCGGCGCGTTGTCGATCACCGCCGCATTGATGAGCCTGGAAACCGTGCTGGCCGATGCCCAGGGCCTGGCCGCCACCATGGCCGGGCTGATCGAGCCGGTGGGCCTGCGCAGCGCCATTGAAGGCCTGGACGCAGCGCTGCGCGGCGGCCCGGTGGCGCTGGCCGATTTCGTCACTGGCCTGGCCGCGGATGACGTGGCCGGCATCGCTGCCGCACGCATCGCAGTGGCCGACATCGCTGGCCAGTTGATGCTGCTGCCACAGCGCCTGAACACCGAGATGGGCCAGGCCGAAGCCACGTTGGTGTACCTGGACGTGCCACGCCTGGGCGCCGAGCTGGACGCCGCCCGCGCCGCGCTGCGCAGCGCCGATGCCGCAGCGCTTGGCCGTGTGGCCACCCAGCTGGCCGCGCTGCTGACGCCGCTGTTCAAGCTGGATGCTTCCAGCTTGCCGGCAGGTCAGCTCAGCAGCCTGGCGGCACGGGCCGAGGCCGAGCTGGCGGGCATTGCCACAGCCATCAGCACCATCGACCCGGCCAGCTTTGTGGCGCCGCTGGCCGATGGCATCCACACCCTGACCACGCCGCTGCGTGAGCTGGATGCGCTGATCGCCCAGGCCACCACCGCACTGCGCAGCGCGCTCGACAGCCTGCGCCAGGCCTTGGCGGCATTGCCGTTCCAGGCCGTGGCAGATGCGCTGCGCACGGCGCTGGAGCCGATCACGGCGGTGCTGGACGCGATCACCGACCTGCTCGACACCATCGAGGCGGCACTGCAGACCGCAGCCAATGCCACCGGCGCCGCACTCGGGGAAGTAGACGCCGCGCTGGCCCGCTTCAAGGCCGCCATCGACGGCCTGTTCGGCGAGGTGCGCGACGCAGTGGATGCGGTGGATTTGCAAGCCGCTGTCGGCCAGATCGGCCAGGGCATCCAGGATTTCTCCGAGGTGCTGGCGCAGGCGCGACTCAAGCCTTATTTCGACACGGCGGTCGACGCCATCGGCAGCGCCACCGATGTGGTCGAGGCGGTGCCGTTCGGCCTGTTGCCTGAATCGATGAAGGCCGATGTCGATGCCGCCGTGGCACCCATCAAGGCGGCAGACGCCGACGCGGTGCAGGCCCAGATCGAGGCCCTGCTGGGCATCGGCGCCGACGGCAGCTTCACCCCGCGTGACGACCTGGAAGCCGGCATTGCCGAGCTGCAGGCCAAGTACCAGGCGCTGCTCGACATGGTCGAGGCCAACCACCCGCGCACGCTGCTGGCCGAGGTCGATCAGCAGCTCGATGCCATTGCCGAGCGGGTGAACGCGCTGGCACCCAACCTGACGTTGGCGCCGGTGCGCGCGGCCATCGACAGCGTCAAGGCCGTGCTGCAGGGGCTCGATCTCACGGCCACGCTGGCGCCGGTGCAGCAGGTGTTCGACGACATCGTGGCGGCCATGGAGGCTTATGCGCCCAGCGCCCTGGTGGCGCCGCTGCAGGCCCGCATCGACGCGGTGCGCACCCAGCTGCTGGCGCAGATCGGCTATGACCGCTGGTCACCCACGCTCACCGAACTGGGCGACAGCATCACCGCGCTGCTCGATGTGGCCGACCCGCAGCAACTGCAGGCGCCGCTGCAAGCGGCATTCGACGACGCGCTGGCGCTGCTGGCGCGCTTTCCGGCGCTGGACCCGGGCCGCAGCCTGGGCACGCTTGTGGCGGCGCTGGCCGGTGCCAGCGGCCTGCGGGTGTCGGCCAACAGCTTTGGCCCGGTGCGTGGCTGGCTGGCTGGTGAGGGCTCGGCGGCCGAGGCCTTGTCGCTGCGCAGCGCAGCGCTGGCCACCGCATTCGCCACCACCCGCAGCGCGGTGGCGGCGGTGGATGTGGACAGCGCCGCACCCGGCATGGCGGCGGCGGTGGCTGGCCTGCGCAGCGCAGTGCAAGGCCTGGCCGGGCGGCTGGCGGCGGGCTCGGCCGACCGCCTGGCCTTTGAGGCGCTGCTGCCCAGGCTGGATGCATCCACCGCCTTTGCCGGCCTGCAGGCCAACCGCGCCCGCTTGCTGGCCGGGCTGGAGCAGGCGGTGGGCCTGGCGGCGCAACTGGCGCGCACGGGGTTCTCAGAGGCCGATGCCGGCGCCCAGCGGCTGCGCCAGGCACTGGCGCCGCTGGCGCCGGCGGCCGAGCACCTGCGCTTGCTGATGGCGGCAGCGGGCATCCCGTCGGGGCAGCTCAGCGTGGCGGGCGTGGTGCAAGCCGTGCTCAACGCGGTGCCACCAGAGCGCATGGCGGCGCTGCCGATGCCGCTGTTTGCGGCCCTGCGCGGCCGGCTGCAGGTGCTCGTCACGGCGGTGATCGCGCCGCTGCAGGCGGCGCTGGCCGACCTGCAGACCTTGCTCGATGCCATCAGCCTGGCGCCGCTGGCCGAGGCCGCCGACGGCGTGGTGGCCGAAGCCAAGGCCCAGGTGCTGGCGCTGTCACCGGCGTCGTTGCTGGCCGCGCCGATTGCATCGTTCGATGCGCTGCGCGCCGCCTTCATCGGCAGAGACCCGCTGGCGCCGGTGCTGGCGATCATCAACAACATCTTGGCCCTGATCACGGCGGTGCTGCAGAAGCTGTCGCTCGAAGACCTGCTGCAAACACCGCTGGAGATCTACGACGACCTGCTGGCGCAATTGCGCGCGGTGGACCCCAGCGGCTTGATGGACCCGGTGTTCGACGAGCTGGACAGCATCGCCGCCGAGGTGGCTGACGGCCTGGACGGCACGGTGGTGGCTTTCAAGCGGCTGCAAGATGCACTGCCAGCGGGCGGCGGTGGCAGCTCGGTCAGCATCTCGGTTGGATGAGGCACTGCATGCCCGGGCCCATCACCTACACCGCAGTGGCCTTGATGGCCCGTGACCGGGTGCGCAGCCTGGCCCGCCGGCTGCTGGCCAAGCAGGCCCATGGCCGCACGTTCAGCGAGGCTGAGCGCCACCTGCTGGTGCTGGCCCAGCGCACGCTGCTGATCATGGACACCGCGCCGGCCAAGGTCGATGCACCGGTGCCGCTGTACGGCCCGGCGCGTGGTGACCAGTTGTCGAAGTTTCTGCTGATGGGCGCCATCGGGCCCGACTTGCCGGGTTATGCCGCGTTCAATGCCAAGGGCGCCCACTGGCTGCGCGACACGCTGCACAAGGGCACACCCGATGCCAACCGCGAGCAGGTGCTGGTGGGCTCGACCGACCTGCCGATGGTGTTCTGGCGCAAGGTCGATCCCTTGCTGACCAGCACCATCAACAACACCGAAGAGCGCAAGACCGCCCGGCTGGCGATGATGGCCTACGTGCTGGGCCACTGCAGCCATGTGGCCACCGATGTGCTGAGCGTGCCCTTCATCGACAACCTGGCCTGGCTGCCCGGGCGCGCCGCCGTGGGCACCAACCCGGCGGTGGCCAAGCTGCAGCGCCAGCAGGTGGTGGGCGCCATTGAATCCGAAGTGGCGCGCACCCTGTTCGGCCGTGGCACCGGCACCCGGGGCAGTGACTGGGCCGACTGGTTCCCCACGCCGGGCCAGGTGCCCAAGGCCTTCTACACCGCGATGCAGCAAGCGCTGGTCGAGTTGATCGGCCCCGGTGCGGTGCGCCTGGGTGGCGCGGCTTACGAACTGCAGCGTGCCGACGACAAGCCACCGCCGCTGTCAGAAGCGCTGCTGAAGGACGGCTTCGAGAGCTTTCGCACCGTGATGGATGTCGGCGTGGCCTGGGACTACTGGGACTGGCTGGGTGCCACCTGGTTCATGGTGGTGCCGGCCTTCCTGGCGTATCCGATCGTGCTGGCCCTGCCCAACGGCCGCCACCAGTTGCGTGATGTCAAGCCCGAGGGCCATGACGACGACGCTGGCAATTTCGAGCTGGTGGCGCTGCCGTTTGCGCTGAATGCTGCATCGGCGCTGTATGCCCACATCCTGGCCACCACCAGCTACCTGGGCGCCGAATCTGACGTGGTGTTCGGCTGGGTCTCCACCGGCATCCAGCTGGTGGCGATGGTGGCGTTCTTTGCGTCGCTGCAAGCCGGCGGCAAGGGCCTGGCGCCACGCTGGATCCTGCTGTTCGGTCTGCCACTGGTGTTGCAAAGCATCGAGGTGCTGCTGATCGGCCTCAAAGGCAGCACCAACCCGCGCCGCCGCCAGCTGATGGCCTCGGTCATCGTGCCGGTGCTGCTGTCGCTGCTGTTCATCGGTGTGTACTTCGGCGACCTGCACAAGGGCATCGAGGCCGTCGACACACCACCGCCCGGCGTGGCCAAAGGCGACGGCGGCGATTTCGCCTGGCGCTTGGTGGTGTGGTTCCTGTTGATGTTTGGTGCCTGGTGGCTGGTGGCGCTGCTGCTGCGCCGCATCCATGCCAAGGCCTTGCCGGGTGACGTGGCCAATGCACAGGTCAGCCAGCAGCGCCACGGCCTGCGCCTGTTCGATGACAGCGCCTTGCTGCATGCGCCGCTGGGCACCTCACCGGCGCTCGATGCGCTGTTCTACCCCTCGGGCCGGCGCGCCTTGCTCAAGCTGTGGTGGACGGGTGGTGGCACGGTGCGGCTGCGGCACCTGGGCGACCGGCTGGAGTTCATCGTCGATGGCGCCTCCACAGTCGTGCCAGTGCCGGCCGCACCGATGACGGTGTCGGAATTCGCCGCCCACCTGCAGCGCGTGGTGTTGCGTGCCGGCGCCCAAGGCCTGGCCACCGAGCTGATGCACCCGGCCGGTGATGCGCTGGAAGACCAGTTGCTGGCGCCGGGCAGCGCCTTTGTCGATGCCGGTGAGCCCGAAGACCTGGATGCCGACACCGCCATCACCGACGCATCGCTGCTGGCGGCGCGCACCGCAGCGGCCACCGCACAGTTGCTGAACGCCCGCGACGGTGACCCGGTGCTGCTGATGCATGCCCACAAGGCGGCGTTGTCGGTGCGTTTTGACCGGCTGGGCGCCAGTGCCGACAGCGACGAGCTGACCACTGCTGTCAATGGCGTCGGTGGCGTGTCCAGCCTGCTGGGCACACGCACCGTCACGTTGGCGCCGGGGCCGGGGGTCAGCCGCTTCACCAGGCTGTTCCGGCCGGGTGACTTGATCGAGGCGCCGCAGGGTGGCGCGTCGCGGGTGGTGGAGTCGGTCGATTCCGATGAACAGCTCACCGTCTCGACACCGTTCCCGCCCACCGGTGCCGGCCTCAGCAGCGTGCCGCCCGGCACCAGCTTCGGCCGCCTGGCGATGGACATGCGCCAGCCCCTGGCCACGCCTGTGGGCTGGCAGCTCACAACCGGTGTCGACACCAACGGCATGTGCACCGTCACAGCGGCCGGTGGCGCCACCTTCGGCGCGCTGTTCCGCGCCGGTGACAGCGTGCGCGTGCTCACCGTGCCAGGCGCCACGCCGCAGCGCCAGGTGCGCCTGGTGGTGCAGGTGCTGTCGGACACCCGGATGCTGCTCGAGCGTGAGTTCGACCTGCTGGCGCCGCCATCCAACGGCCCGTTCAGTTTTGACCGCCTGGGCCGCGAGCCCGAGCATCTGCTGCCGTTCATCGCCGGTGCCGACGACAGCACCGACAGCGGCACGGCAGTGATGAACCATGCCGCCGACCTGGCCACGCTGCTGTGCCTGGCCGGCACCTCGCAGATGCTGCCGGCGGCCGACCTGGCCAAGGCCCAGGTGGGCGGCACACGCGACATGAACCGCGTCTACCAGGTGTTCCGCAACTGGAACCTCGACCGCCGGCGCCAGAACGAATGGAAGATGCTGGTGCAAGGCGGCGCGGTGAGTGAAAAACGCGGCGATGCCACGGCGCGTGATGACGCCCTGCCGCCGCTGCCGGCCGACTGGTCGCTGCGCGTGCCCGATGGCGAGGGCACCAGCAATGCCATGGGCTGGGTCAACTTGCTGCGTGCCTGGTCCGACATGGCTGGCCGGCCCGAGCAAGATGCGCTGGCCGACACCGCGTTCC
>JANNMP010000327.1:0-4038 GCA_031398015.1 Burkholderiaceae bacterium | reverse complement strand
GCCACCGACGACGGCGCGATGCCGCAGGCCTCGATGTAGGCCGAGTAGCCCAAGCCGCGCTTCAAGCCCTTGGCTTCGCTGGCCGCCTTGCGCGCTGCAAAGCCGGCCACGTCGGCCAGCTCAATGGCGCGCGCCATCGTGGCCTCATAGTCACCGGTGTCGTAGGTCAGGCCCACCGGTGACGCATACGGGAAGGTGGTGATGAAGTTGCGGCGGCGCAGCTCGGCCGGGTCGATGCCCAGCTCATGCGCCGCCGTCTCGACGATGCGCTCGACAACATACGTGGCCTCGGGCCGGCCGGCGCCGCGGTAGGCATCCACCGGCGCGGTGTTGGTGAACATCGCATCGACCTCGCACCAGATCTTGGGCGTGGCGTACTGGCCGGCCAGCAAGGTGGCGTACAGGATGGTGGGCACGGCCGATGAGAACGTGGACAGGTAGGCGCCCAGGTTGGCTGCCGTCTGCACCTGCAGGCCCACGAACTTGCCGTCCTTGTCCAGCCCCAGCTTGACCGTGGTGGCATGGTCGCGGCCATGGGCGTCTGACAAAAACGCCTCGCTGCGCTCACAGGTCCATTTGATCGGCCGGCCGATGCGCTTGCTGGCGAAGACCAGCGCTGTCTCTTCGCCGTACAGGAAGATCTTGCTGCCGAAGCCGCCGCCCACATCGGGCGCCACCACGCGCATCTTGTGCTCGGGGATGCCCAGCACAAAGGCGCACATCAGCAGCCGCTCCACATGCGGGTTCTGGTTGCTGACGTACAGCGTGTAGCTGTCGGCATGCGGGTCGTGGCTGGCGTTGGCGCCGCGCGGCTCCATGGCGTTGGGGATCAGGCGCTGGTTGCGGAAGGTCAGCGTGGCCACATGCGCCGCGCCGGCAATGGCTGCGGCGGTGCCGTCCTTGTCACCGATGCCCCAGCGGTAGACGCGGTTGTCGGGCGCTTCGTCATGCACCGCCGTGCCAGCCTGCGGCGCGCTGAGCACGTCCACCACGGCCTTGAGTTCGCTGTACTCCACCTCGATCAACTCGGCTGCGGCCTTGGCCTGGTCGACGGTGTCGGCCACCACCAGGGCCACACGGTCACCGACATAGCGCACCTTGCCGCCCACAAACCCGGCCAGCACCGGGTGCTTGGGCTCCTTCATCGGGTTGCCATCCAGGCTGTTGATCAGCCAGCCGCAAGGCAGGCCGCCCACGGCCTTGAAGTCTTCCCCGGTCAGGATGCCGAGCACGCCGGGCGCCTTGGCTGCGGCCGTGGTGTCCAACTTGGTGATGGTGGCGTGGGCATAGGGGCTGCGCAGGAAGTACGCATAACTCTGCCCGTGCAGCGTGATGTCGTCGGTGTACTGGCCCTTGCCGGTGAGAAAGCGCGAATCCTCGCGGCGCTCGACCGATTGGCCGATGAAACCTTGGCGTGCGTTCATGGTGTGTGCCTCTGGGTCAGTGCCGGGTCAGGCGGTCATGTCGGCAGCACCCTGCTGCACCGCCTTGACGATGTTGTGGTAGCCGGTGCAGCGGCAGATGTTGCCCTCCAGCGCCTCGCGCAACTGCGCCTCATTCATGGTCCCAGACCCGCAACCGTGGTTCTGCACCAAATCCACCGCGCTCATCACCATGCCCGGGGTGCAGAAGCCGCACTGCAGGCCGTGGCAGCTGCGAAACGCCGCCTGCATCGGGTGCAGCGTGCCGTCGGCAGCGGCCAGGCCCTCGATGGTGGTGACCGCCTTGCCCTGGGCCTGCACCGCCAGCATGCCGCAGCTCTTCACCGCCTTGCCGTCGATGTGCACCGTGCAGGCGCCGCACTGGGTGGTGTCGCAGCCCATGTGGGTGCCGGTCAGGCGCAGCGTGTCGCGGATGAAGTGCACCAGCAACTGGTTGGGCTCGACGTCGCGCGTGACGCTTTGCCCGTTGACGGTGAGGGCGAGTTTGATGGTGACGGGCGTGCCCATGGGCTGTCTCCTGCAAGGGGGTGGTGTGAGGTGTTTGGCCAGGGCACGGCGCGGCGGCTCCAGCAAGCCGGGCGGATGCTAGGCAGAACCCCCCAGCCGCGCACCGATTGGCTTTCCCTTATGAAGAGCGGAGCATAGGCAGGCCCAGTGCCCCAGATTGACCCGATGCTGTACCGCTGCGCCGGGGAAAGCCTGGCGTGGCTGGACGGGCAGCAGGCAGTTAGGCTCTGATCCCCGTCGTCAAGAAGCTGCCGATCCACCATGGACAACGTTGATCTGAATGTGCTGCGCCAGGCCAGCACCTGGCTGGGCCAGGGCCACCGTGTGGTGCTGGGCACGATCACCCGCACCTGGGGGTCAGCACCGCGCCCGCCCGGCAGCAGCGTGGCGCTGCGCGACGACGGCCTGGTGGCCGGCAGTGTGTCGGGCGGCTGCATCGAAGACGATCTGGTGGACAAGGCCCGCGCCGGCGCACTGACCACCGGCCTGCCACAGGTGCTGCGCTACGGCATCGACACCGACACCGCCCAGCGCTTCGGCCTGCCCTGCGGCGGCATGATCGAGCTGGTGCTCGAGCCCGTGATGCCGCGCACCCAGCTCGACGCGCTGCTGGAGCGCCTGTCGCGTGGTGAGCGTGTGCGCCGGGTGTTGACCATCGCCAGCGGCGACGTCGAGCTGCAGCCCGGCAATGACACCGACGAGCTGGCGCTGACCGACACCAGCCTGGTCAGCCACCACGGCCCACGCTGGCGCCTGCTGCTGATCGGCGCCGGCCAGATGACGCAGTACCTGGCGCAGATGGCCACCGCGCTGGACTACCAGGTGATCGTCTGCGACCCGCGCGACGAATACGCCACCGGCTTCGAAGTGCCCGGCGCCACGCTGTTGCGCACCATGCCCGACGACACCGTGCTGGCGCTCAAGCCCGACGGCCACACCGCCATCATTGCGCTGACGCATGACCCAAAGATGGATGATCTGGCGCTGATGGAAGCCGTGGCCAGCCCGGCCTTCTACATCGGCGCCATCGGCTCGCGGCTGAACCAGGCCAAACGCAAGGCCAGGTTGAAAGAACATTTCGGCATCAGCGACGCGCAACTGGCCCGCATCCACGGCCCGGTGGGGCTGAAGAACGGTGCCCGCACACCGCCCGAGATCGCCATCAGCATCCTGGCCGAGCTGACGGCAGTGCGCTACGGCTACCGCGTGCCCGAGCCGGTGCTGGTGCGGGCGCAGGCGGTGGTGGAGGCGGGGTGTGTGACTTGAGGGCTGCTCTGGGCTCGTTGCTGCCTTTGCCCTTCGTGAACAGCCGACATTCAGGGTTTGGCGCGGGGCCGAGGCCAGCGGGTGACTGGCCGACTCCATGCCAGCGGCCAGTGGCCGCTGGCATGGAGCAGAACACGCCCGCCCGGCCCGGCGCGACCGTGCCGGCCATTGAACGCCTGCTTTCAGCACAAGCCATGACGGGCAGCAACGAGCCCTCAGCTGTCGCCAATTCCCGGCAAGAACCAAGCCCTCAATGCGTCGAGGTCTCCGACCCGATCAGCTCCGCATAACCCATCATCGGCAGCGGCGGCGGCAGCTTCAGCTCACGCGCGGCGGGCATGCGGATCTGGTACGAAAAGCGCTTCAGCGCCTCCACCGGCACGGTGGCCGCGGCCTGCTTGCCGACCAGGATGCGCTCGGCCTTGTGGGCGGTGAACTGGCCGACGTTGTAATAGCGGCTGACCAGGCCCGACAGCGCGCCGGCCTGCATCAACTGCTCGGTCGATGCAAAGGTGGGCAGGCCCAGCGCCATCGCCGCCGGGATGATGATGCCCTCGGCTAGCGTGCCCAAGAAGCTGTCGGGCGGCAGGTACAGCCATTGCGCGCCGGCCTCTTTCAGCTCACGCACCAGGTCGGCGGCGCCGTCGGCCACCGGCTTGCGCGTGCTGTCCAGGCGGAAGGTGCGCTCCACCGTGTGAAAGCCGCGCTCGCGGCCGAGGCGGCGGATTTCTTCGAGCACCACCACCGAGTTGCGCTCGGTGGGCGTGTACAGCACGCCCAGGGTGTCGAACGGCCGGTAGGCGGCAATGGCGCGGATCTGTGA
>JANNMP010000324.1:0-4308 GCA_031398015.1 Burkholderiaceae bacterium | reverse complement strand
AACCAGCTGGGCCGCATCATCATTGACGATGCACTGCAGTCGCAGAACCCTGACCCGATCATCTTTGGCCGCAGTGGCCAGCCGCTGTCGGCCGCCAACACCTTGCGCGGTGGCGATGCCACCAGCGGCGTGGTCGGCGTGATGACCTACACCTGGGCCGGCAACGCTGCCAGCGGCAACGCCTGGCGGGTGCGACCGGTTGGCGCGCTGGGCGGCGTGTTGCCGCTGTTCCAGCCCAGCAATGCCCGGCCGACTGCAGCGCCGCTGCAGGGCCTGCCGCCTGGTGCCCTGCGGGTGGCGGGCTTCAATGTGCTGAACTTCTTCAACAACGTGGCCGGCTGCACCGGCGGCGTGGGTGCGGCAGCCATTGATTGCCGCGGCGCGGGCTCGGACGCCGGCAGCCTGGCCAACCAGGCAGCGCAGTTCGCGGTGGAGTACCCACGCCAACTAACCAAGACGGTGGCGGCGCTGGTCAAGATGGACGCAGCCGTGGTCGGCCTGGTCGAAATCGAGAACGACGGCTACGGCGCCGCCAGCGCGCAGCAGGCCCTGGTGGATGCGCTGAATGCGGCCACGTCGCCCGGGCGTTATGCGCTGATCGATGTGGACGCCCGCAGCGGCCAGTTCAACGCGATGGGCAGCGACGCGATCAGGGTTGGCTTCATCCACCAGCCGGCCCTGGTGCGCGCGGTGGGCCGCACGGCAGCGCTCAACAGCGTGGCATTCGTCAATGGCGGCGATGGTGCGCCGCGCAACCGGCCAGCGCTGGCCCAGGCCTTCGAGCAGGCCGACGGTGCCCGCTTCATTGCCGTGGTCAACCACTTCAAAAGCAAGGGCAGCGCCTGTGATGTGCCCGATGCGCTGGATGGCCAAGGCAACTGCAACGTGGTGCGTGTCAATGCCGCCAACCAGTTGCGCGCCTGGCTGGCCACTGACCCCACTGGCACCGCCGAGCCCGATGTGTTGATCGTTGGTGACTTGAACGCCTACGCCAGAGAAGACCCGGTGGCCGTGTTCACCAACGCCGGCTGGCGCGACTTGATCGCCGGCTACGGCGGCGCCCAGGCCTATGGCTATGTCTTCAACGGCCAATGGGGTTACCTCGACCATGCGCTGGCCACACCCAGCCTGGCACTGGGCCAGGTGGCCGGTGCAGCGCACTGGCATGTGAATGCCGACGAGCCCACAGCGCTGGACTACAACATCAACTTCAAGTCGGCCGGCCAGGTGGGCAGCCTGTATGCGCCCGACGAGTTCCGCAATTCCGACCATGACCCGGTGGTGGCGGCCTTGCTGTTGACACCACCCGTGCTGCGGCGTGGCACGGCGGGCAACGACGTGATCAACGGCACATCGGCCGACGAGGTGTTGATCGGCGGACCGGGCCGCGACGTGCTGAGTGGCGGCGGCGGCCGCAACCAGTTTGTCTATGCCAGTGTGCTCGACGGCGGCGACACGGTCACCGACTTCCGCCCCGGGCGTGACAGCCTGGTGCTGGGCGGTCTGCTGCACAGCCTGGGGCTGCCAGTGGCCGTGCGTGCCAACGCCCTGGCCAGCGGCCATGTGGTCTGCAGCGCTGTGGGTGCCGACGCGCTGGTGTCGGTCGACCCCGACGGCAGCGCCGGGCCACAGCGCGCCCGCGCCATCGTGCTGCTGCGCCACCTGGGCTGCAGCGCCCTGGCCCACCCCGACAACCTGCGCCTGTGATCTGCCGGCGCCTGCTCACCAAGGGTCACCCCATGCCTGATTTCCGTTTTCACACCGCCGCCCTGGCCCTGGCGGCGCTGCTGGCCACTGGCAGCGCAGTGGCCACCGAGCTTCAGTTCAACTTCAACGGCAGCGCCGACAGCGGCCCACTCGCAGGCGAGACCTTCACCGGCAGCTTTGCCTACGACGACAGCGGCGCTGGCCTCGGCTTCAGCGGCGACGTGCTGCTCAGCAGCTTCATGCTGACATTCGCCGGCCAGGCCTACACACTGGCCAGCGCCGACGCCGCACCAGATGCGGTGTTTGCCGATGGCAGCTTGCTGGGCCTGGGCTATGCCGATGCCGACAGCCCTGACCTGGCGCTGCGGCCCGACGTGGCCCTGGTTGCGGGCTACTTGGCGCTCGACGAGGCCTATTTCAGCTACGAGGGTGTGGGCGCTGCCGGCGGCTTCGGCAGCCTCAACATCAGCGCGGTGCCCGAGCCCGGCAGCCTGGCGCTGCTGCTGGCCGGCGTGGCCGGCGTGGGCGTGGCGGCACGCCGGCGACGTGGCTGATACACACCCAAGGCCGGCCGCTCACCCCACCCGATAGGCGCGCAGGCCGCCCAGGTCGATCACCCGCACGCCACCGTACTCGATGCGGATCAGCGCCGCAGCCTGCAGCGCCACCAGCGCCTGGTTGACCCGCTGGCGCGACAGGCCCACCAGCCAGGCCAGCTCTTGCTGGGTGATGCGCAGCAACTGGCCCACGCCGGGGTACAGCACCGGGTGGAACAGCGCCGCCAGGCTGCGCGCCACACGCGCGTCAGGCTGGTTGTGGCGGTCGATTTCACGCGCCGCGATGAACTGGCCCAGCCGCTCGTTCAACTGGTTCATCACGAAGCGGTTGAACGGGATGCTGCGCTCCAGCAGGTGCCAGAACACCGCCAGCGGCAAGCCGGCCACCGTGCTGGGGCGCAGCGCCTCGATGTTGTAGCGGTAGACCTCGCGCTTGAGCAGCGTGCCCTCGCCGAACCAGGCGCCGGGTGGCAAGCCGGTGTAGGTGATCTGCTGGCCGTCGGGGTTGACGTTGCTCATCTTCAGCAAGCCATCGACCACGCCGAACCAGAAGGTGCTGGGCGCGCCGATGCGGCACACCCGGTCACCCGGTGCAGCAATGCCCACCTGCAGCGCCGCCGTCGCCGCATTGCGGTCATCCACATCCAGCAAGGCCAGCCAGTGGATGCCGGCCAGTTCGGCTGGGCTGGCGGCGCGCGCACGTTGGCGCAGGCTGGGCGGTGCTGGGTTGGGCATGGGCATGGGCAGCGGGGTTGGCCAGGCTGGGCCGGGTGGGAAAGTACCCTTGGGACAAGCCCGTAGATTGTCGTTGGACCGACAAGTCGGCGTCAAACCCACCCCTAGCATGCAGCCGCAGTCTGGGCCAATCCATCGGGGATCGGCCAGCGCTGAAGGAGTGGTGGGTGCAGACGACGTTTCCCAGAGCCATGCTCGGCCACGCCCAGGCGCGGCCCGATGCACCTGCGTTGCGCGAGAAGCGCCATGGCATCTGGCAAACCACCAGCTGGGCCCAGCTGGCGCTGCTGGTGCGCCAACTGGCCTGCGGCTTGGCCGAGGCCGGCCTGCAGCGTGGTGACCATGTGCTGGTGGTGGGTGACAACCGCCCGCGGCTGTATGCCAGCATGCTGGCAGCGCAGGTGCTGGGCGCTGTGCCGGTGCCGCTGTACCAGGACGCGGCGGGCGCCGAATTCGTCTTCCCGATCAACAACGCCGAGATCGGCTTTGCCGTGGTTGAGAACCAGGAGCAGGTCGACAAATTGCTCGAGATCCGCGCCCAATGCCCGGGGCTGGCCCACATCTGGTACGACGACCCGCGTGGTCTGCGCCCCTACACCGAGCCCGGCCTGGCGGCGCTGGACGCGTAGATAAGCGCAGGTGCGGCGCGTGACCAGCGCGAGCCGGGCCTCTTCGATGCCCAGGTGGCCGCTGGCGCGCCGCATGATGTGGCGGCGATGTTCTTCACCAGCGGCACCACCGGCAACCCCAAGGGAGTGGTGCACACGCATTTCAGCCTGCTTGACCGCGCCGCCGCTGGCCAGGCCTTTGACAAGCTGACGTCGGCAGAAGAAGTGCTGGCCTACATGCCGCCGGCCTGGATCGGGCAGAACATCTTCAGCTATGCGCAATGGCTTTGCTGCGGCTACACCGTCAACTGCCCTGAGTCGGCCGACACCGTCACCATCGATCTGAAAGAAGTGGGGCCGACCTACTACTTTGCGCCGCCCCGGGTGTTTGAGGGCCTGCTGACCAGCGTGATGATCCGCATGGAAGACGCCAGCGCACCCAAGCGCCGGCTGTTTCAGGCTTGCATGGCGCTGGCCCGCCGGGTGGGGCCAGCGCTGCTGGACGGCAAGCCGGTGTCGCTGATCGACCGGCTGAAGTGGCGGCTGGGTGATTGGGCGATCTATGGCCCGCTGCGCAACAGCCTGGGGTTCAGCCGGGTGCGGGTGGCCTACACCGCCGGTGAGGCGATCGGGCCCGACCTGTTCAGCTTCTACCGCTCGATCGGGGTCAACCTGAAGCAGCTGTACGGCAGCACCGAGAC
>JANNMP010000317.1:0-11263 GCA_031398015.1 Burkholderiaceae bacterium | reverse complement strand
CAGCGCATTCACCTGCGCCTGTGCATCGCGCAGCGCCAGGTTCCACTCGACGCGATCGACAAACACGCGTTTGCCACCGGTGGTGCCCGACGGCGGCTCGCTGCGCGGCACGTACTTGGCGAACTTCAGGTACACCGCCTTGTCGCCGGGCTTGAACTCGTCGCGCTTGAAGGTGTAGGGGCCCGAGCCGATGTGCTCTTCGATCTGCTTGAAGGCATCGGTCTCGGCAATGCGCTTGGGCATGATGAAGGGCACGTTGCTCGACGGCTTGCCCAGTGCCTCCAGCACGAAGCCGCAGGCCTCACCCAGAAAGATGCGGAAGGTGTCGGGCGCCGGTGAATCCATGCGCTGCACAAACTGGAACAGCGCCGAGCCCATCGCATCACGCTTGCCCCAGCGCTGCAGGCTGGCGATCACGTCCTCACCGGTCACCGGCTTGCCGTCGTGGAACTCCAGCCCTTTGCGCAGCTTGAAGGTCCAGAGCCGGTGGTCACCGCTCTCGGTCCAGCTGTCGACCATCTGCGGCTTGATCTTGGCGTTTTCGTCGGTGCCGAACAGCGTGTCGTAGATCATGTAGCCGTGGTTGCGGCTCATGTAGGCGGTGGTCCAGATCGGGTCGAGGATGGCCAGGTTGCTGTGCGGCACCACCCGCAGCACCGTGCCCTGGGCCAGCACGGGCAGTGCTGTGGCCACGGACAAGACGAGCAAGGCGGCGGTTGTGGCCAGGCGGCGGTTCAGTGTCATGGGGGTGAAGCTCCGGAAATTGGCGGGTGCCCGCGGGCCTTGCAGCCTGCGGCGGCGGCACAACGCTAACCGAATTCAACAGGCCGATCGCTCGGGGTTTTCTCAAGGCGGCGAGCAAGACGCGCGCCAGGCTCGGCTCAGCTGTCGATCGGCCACAGCGGGCGCTGGATGTGCCGGTACGGCAGTTGGCGCAGGTCGTTGCTCACCGACCCCGGCGCAGCGCAGTACAGCACCAGCACCGCCAGCGGCGCAAACGCGGCGCGGAAATGCTGCGACGACTTCAGCACCACGAAACGCCGCGCCGCCAGGTTGCAGCCCAGTTGGCTGAACACATCGGTGCCCATGGCCTGGTTGCGGCGGCTGATCAGCACCACTTGCACGCCGCCCACATCCACCAGCGCGCAATCGCCCAGCGCCACGCTGGTGCCGGCCAATGCGCTCATCAGCATGTTGCTGTGCAGCGCCAGCACGGTGCAATCGGCGTCCAGCGGGTCACCCGACATCGGCCCCACCTTGCCGCCGATGCGCAGGCGCAGCCGCGCACCCACGCCGGCATCGAAGGCGATGCGCACCGCCTGCGGGTCCCACAGCGGGCCCAGCGCGGCATGGGCGATGCGGCGCTCGACCAGCCGGCGCAAGATGAAGGTGCTGTCACCGGCCGCGCCGCCGCCGGGGTTGTCGGCGCTGTCGGCAATCACCACCAGGCCGGGGGGCGCGGCCAGGCCAGCGTCAAGCGCTGCGTCGATGGTCAGGAAGGGTGTGTCCAGCGCGTCGCGCAGGCCGATCAGTTCATCGGCCAGGCGGCGGGCCAGGGCATCGCCCTCGGCCTGGTGTCCGTCGGTGTAGACCAGCAGCTTGGTGCCCATGTCGGCCACATCGCCCCAGGGGAAGCCATGGGTCAGGCTGATCGACAGCACACCGCCGTGGCCTTCCAGCGCCTGCAGGCGCTGCACGTAGCTTTGAGCCGGTTCGCGCGTGGTGTGCAGCATCGCCACCATGTGGCAATCGACCACGCTGGCCACCGGCCGCCTGCGGTGCAACACCTGGGCGGCGCACAGATCGACCAGTTCGAACGCCCGCTCCAGGATGTCGGTGTGCGGGTACTGCTTGAAGGCGATCAGCAGGTCGGCGTTGACCACCATCGCCGCGCTCAAGTGGTGGTGCGGGTCCAGCTCGGCGCCGACCACCACGTCAGGGCCGACGATGCGCCGCACCCGGGCCAGCAGGTCGCCTTCGCAATCAGGGTAGCCGTCGGCCACCATCGCGCCGTGCAGGCCCAGCAGCACCAGTTGCACCGGCAGCGCGGCGCGCAGGTCGGCCAGGATCTGGTCACGCAGGGTTTCGTAGGCCACGCGGGTGGTGGTGCCGCTGGGCTGGGCTGCGGCCACCAGGCCTTCGACCAGCGTCCAACCGTGCTGCCTGGCGCGCTGGCGCGCGGCGTGCAGCGGGCCGGCGAAGAAGCTCATCGCCTCGGGGTGGGTGCCGGCAGGAAAGTAGGCACCGTCGTCGATGAAACTGGCCAGCCCGGTGGGCATCGGCGCAAAGGTGTTGGTCTCGGTGGCCAGGCTGGCCGTGAACACACGCATGGAACTGCTCCTGGTCAATGGCCTGCCATCACGTCGCCCATCCTCAGGCTGCCACCCGGCGCCCAGGCCGGGTTGAAGCGCAGGCCGTGCATCGCCTGGCGGGTGAACAGCATCACCACGGTCGAGCCGAGCAGAAAGCGGCCCATCTCGGCGCCCTGCGCCAGCCGCAGCGGCTTGTCGGCATAACGCCAATCACGCACGGCACCGGGCCGGGGCGGGTTGACCAGGCCATGCCACACGGTGGCCATGCTGCCCACGATGGTGGCGCCCACCAGCACCAGCACAAAGGGCTGGCCGGCGTCGTCGTCGAACACGCAAACCACCCGCTCGTTGCGCGCAAACAGCCCCGGCACGCCACGCGCGGTGGTCGGGTTCACCGAGAACAGCTCACCCGGCACATGCAGCATGCGGCGCAGCGTGCCAGCGCAGGGCATGTGGATGCGGTGGTAGTCCTTGGGGCTCAGGTACAGCGTGGCGAATGTGCCGTCGGCAAATGGCGCGGCCAGCGCCGTGTCACCACCGACCAGCGCGGTGGCGCTGTACTGGTGGCCCTTGGCCTGGAACACCTGGCCTTGGGTGATGGCGCCAAACTGGCTGATCGCGCCGTCCACCGGGCACAGCAGTGGCGCCGTTGCCAGCGGCCGTGCGCCGGGCTTGAGCGCGCGGGTGAAGAAGTCATTGAAGCTGGCGTAGGCCTCGGGCCGGGGCTCGGCCGCGTCGGCCATGTTGACGCCATAGCGGCCGATGAACCAGCGCACCAGTGTGGTGGTGGCCGCCCCGCCCTGCCAGCCGGCGGCGGCGCCGGCCAGCCGTGTCAGCGCCAACTTGGGCAGCAGGTATTGCGGCAAGACAGCGAGGCGATCAGACACGGGGCAGCGGCAACAGCAAAGGGCGGCCAGTGTAGGGCTGGGCTCGGCGCAGTCAGTACGTGCCAGGGTAGGCGCCGCCGTCGATCAACAGGTTCTGCCCGGTGATGTAACCGGCCTGCTGGCTGCACAGATAAGCGCACAGCGCGCCGAACTCGGCTGCATTGCCAAAGCGCTGGGCCGGCACCAGCAGGCGGCGGCGGTCGGCCAGTTCGTCGGGCGACACGCCGGCCTTGGCTGCCCCGGCGCGAAACCCCTGCTTCAACCGGTCGGTGTCGAACGAGCCCGGCAGGATGCTGTTGATGGTGACGCCGCGCCCGGCCAGCTGCGGCTGGCGCGCCAGCCCGGCCACGAAGCCGGTGAGGCCGCTGCGCGCACCGTTGCTCAAGCCGAGGAAGTCGATCGGCGCCTTCACTGCGGCCGAGGTGATGTTGACGACGCGGCCATAGCCCCGCGCCGCCATCTGGTCCACGGTGGCCTTGATCAGCGCGATCGGCGTCAGCATGTTGGCGTCCAGCGCGGTGATCCAGGTCTCGCGGTCCCACTGGCGGAAATCACCGGGCGGTGGGCCACCGGCGTTGTTGACCAGGATGTCCACCTGCGGGCAGGCGGCCAGCGCGCTGGCGCGGCCGTCGACGGTGGTGATGTCGCCGACCACGGTGCGCACCGTCACGGCCGGCGCCATCGTGCGGATGGCGGCAGCCGTGGCTTGCAGCGCATCGGCACCCCGCGCGGTGATGACCAGGTGCACACCTTCACGCGCCAGCGCTTCGGCGCAGCCGCGCCCCAGCCCTTTGCTGGCGGCGCACACCAGCGCCCATTTGCCTGTCAGCCCCAAGTCCATGGTGATGCTCCTTGTGTTGGATGGTCAAGCCGGGCGCGGCACCCGGCTGGACCGCGCCAGCAGGGCCACGCCGCCCAGCACGCACAGTGTGCCTGCCGCCACCCAGGCAGTGAACGGCTCGCCCAGCAGCCACACCCCCAGCAAGATCGTGCTGACCGGCCCGACCATGCCGTACAACGCCGCCCGCGCCGCGCCGATGCGGGCAATCGCCAGCATCACCATCAGCACCGGCAGCACGGTGCACAGCGTGCCGTTGAGCAGGCTCAGCCACAGCACCGGTGTTGCGATGTCGGCCACGCTGGCCAGTGGCCGCAGCAGCGCAAACTGCGCCAGGCACAACACGCAGGCCACCGCGCTGGCCCAGCCGGTGAGCCGCAGCGCGCCGAATCGCTGCACCACCCGGCCGCTGCCCAGCAGGTAGACGGCATAGCTCAGCGTGCTGGCTGCCACCAGCGCCGTGCCCAGCGCCACGCGCGGGCCGTCCAGGCGCAGCTCTTGGCCGAACACCAGCACCAGGCCGGCGTAGGCCAGCGCCATCGCCAGCCACTGCCTGGCGCTGCTGCGCTGGCCAAACACCGCCCATGACAGCAGCAGCACCACCGACGGTGTCAGGTACAGGATCAGCCGCTCCAGGCTGGCGCTGATGTGCTGCAGGCCGAGGAAATCGAGATAGCTCGACAGGTAGTAGCCGCAGAAGCCCAGCGCGGCGGCGGTGCCCCGGTCACGCCATGACAACGGTGCCCGCCCACGCCCGGCCCACCAGCACATCAGCACAAAGAACGGCAGCGCCACCGCCATGCGCAGCATGATCAGCGTGACCGCGTCCACGCCATGGCGGTAGGCCAGCTTGATGATGATGGCCTTGGCCGAGAACGCCACCGCGCCGCCGATGGCCAGCAACGGGCCGGCCCAGGCGGCCTGGGCGAAGCCTGCGACCACCAGCGGCGCTGAGGCCTGCTGCGGCGGCTGGTCCATGGCGCTGATTGTAGGAAGCCAGGATTGTGTGGCGCCAGCCAGCGGCGGCGCGGCGCTGCGTTGCGTTGCCCAGGTGCTGGGCCATACTTGGCTGCAAGCCAGCCACACACAACAACATGACCCAGCTTCACGACGCGGCCGGCGCAGCACACCCTGCCCGCGCTGCACTGCGCTTTCTGGCCCTGGCCCTGCTGTGCATGGCGCTGCAGGCCCTGCTGCCAACCTACACCTTGGGCGCGGCCATGCTGGCGCCGCTGTCGCTGGTGTTGGGCGTGGCCAGCGCTGGCGCGATGGCGCGTGGGCGCTGGATGGTGCCAGCCGCCATGGCCGGCGTGTTGGCGGCTGACCTGGGGTTGCTGGGCGTGGCCTTGCAACCAGCCTTGGTCAACGCCGTGGTGCTGGGCGCGCAGGCTGCCGTGGCCGCAGCGCTGATGCATGCCCCCTGGCTGGCCGTGGCCGACCGCCCCCCAAGGGGGTCAAGCAAAGCGGCAGAGCCACATTTGCTTGATCGCCATGCCAGCGACGCCGACCTGCTGCAGCTGGACACCGCCGCGCGCCTGCGGCGCTTGGTGCTGGTGGCGGCCCCCAGCGCAGCGCTGCTGGGCGTGCTGGGCGGCATGCTGGCGCAGTGGGGAGCGGATGCGGCGTCGGCGCTGCCGCTGTCACGCCCGCAGCTGGCCGGCGCGGTGGGCCGCTTCATTGCCGATGCGGCCGGCATCATCGTCGCCGCGCCGGTGCTGCTGTGCTGGCTGGCCCGGCCGGCCGAGCCCTGGCGGCCGCGCCGGCGCCAGGTGGCCTTGCCGCTGCTGCTGTTGACAGCGGTGATGCTGCCGGGCTTGCACCAGGTGGCCACACGTGATGAGGTGCGGCTGCAGGTGGCGTTCGACCGCGAGGCCAACCTGCGCCGCCTGCGGGTGCAGCAGTTGCTGGCCGCGCCGATGGACGCGCTGCAAACCCTGCGCGGCGTGCTGGCTGTGGATGGTGAGCGCCTGGACACGGCCCTGTTCAACCAGCTGTCGGCCGGCTGGATGGCACGCATTCCCGGCCTGCGCGCCACCGGCTGGCTGGCGCGCAGCCCCGGGCGTGTTGCCGGCGTTGGCGAGACCGTGCTGCGCCATGCGCACCTGCAGACCAGCACGCAGACCAGCACGCAGACCAGCACGCAGACCAACACGCAGCCAGGCGGCAGCGCGGCGCCATCGGCCAGCCCGCTGGGCATGCCCATCAACCTGGCGATGCAACAGGCCATTGCCCGCGCGCTGGCCGACCCCGGCACCGCTGTGGTGTTGCCGCTGGGCGCCGGCACCACGCCAGCCGCCAGCCCGGACAACGCCACCCAGCTGCTGCTGTTGCAGGCGGTGGCGCCGGTAGGTGCCGGCACGGTGGCCAGCCAGCTGGTGTTTGCCCGCATCGACACCAGCATCCTGCTGGCGGCTGCGCTGCCCGACGATGACGACCCCAACCTGCGGGCGTGCCTGGTCAACAGCGCCGCCGCACCAGCGCCGGCCCAGCGCCTGGCCGGGCCCAAAGGCTGCGAGCGCGATGTGCTGGCCAGCGCGGTGCGTGCCGTGCCCGCCAAGGTGGCGCTGGGCGCGCAGCGGCTGGACCTGCTGATCAGCGAGCCGCCCACCGCCGACAACCGGCTGTTCACCGCTGTCTGGCTGCTGGCGCTGCCGGCGGTGGTGGGTGCGGCCATGCTCAGCGCGCTGTTGCTGGCCTTGAGCGGGCGGCTGCGCCGCATTGAAGACCGGGTGCGCGAGCGCACGGCGGCGCTGCAGGCGCAGATCGACGAGCGCCGCGAGGCCGAGCGCCGCCAGGCGGCCAGCGAGCAGCGCTTCCGGGCGATCTTCGACAGCGTGAACATCGGCGTCACGGTGGTTGACCCGGCCGGGCGCATCGTTGAGGTGAACCCGGCCTTCTGCCAGATGATGGGCTGCAGCGCAGCAGCGCTGCTGCAGCGTGCGCTGGCCGACATCCGCCTGCCCGACGTGGCCGAGGACGACGGCACCGCTGCGGCCATCGGCGGTGGCCAGGCGCGGCGCCAGCGCTACCTGACCGCCGACGGCCGTGTGCTGCAAGTGGCGGCCAGCCTGCGCACGCTGACCGACGCCACCGGCACCCCCGTGGCCACGGTGGCCGCGCTGCATGACCTGACGCCGGTGCTGCGCATGCGCGAGGCCGAGCGTGAACGTGAACAGGCCGAGGTGGCCAGCCGCACCAAGAGCGACTTTCTGGCCCATCTGAGCCATGAGCTGCGCGCGCCGCTGAATGCCATCCTGGGCTTTGCGCAGATGCTGGGCAATGACGACTTGGCCAGCAGCAGCGACCCGCAGCAGCAACGCCACGGCCTGGCGCAAATCCGCCAGGCCGGCTGGCATCTGCTGGACATGATCAACGATGTGCTCGACCTGTCGCGCATGGAAGGCGGCAACCTGCGGCTGACGCTGGAGCCGGTGGCACTGACCGACCTGGCGCAGGAGGCGATGACGATGGTGGAGCCGGCCGCATTGCAGGCCGGCGTCAACCTGCAGCTGTCACTGAGCCCGCAGGCCGATTGGGTGCAGGCTGACCCGGTGCGGCTGCGCCAGGTGCTGGTCAACCTGCTGGGCAATGCGGTGAAGTACAACCGGCGCGGCGGCCAGGTGCTGCTGCGCACCCGCTCGGGCGGTGTGGGCGAGGTGCTGATCGAGGTGGAGGACACCGGCATCGGCATGAGCCTGGTGCAGATGGGTGAGCTGTTCACGCCGTTCCACCGCCTGGGGCGTGACAAGCAGGGCACGCCTGGACAACCCGGCAGCCAGGGCACCGGCATCGGTCTGGTGATCTGCCGCAAGCTCACTGATTTGATGGGCGGGCGCCTGACCGTGACCAGCCACGAGGGCCAGGGCTCGGTGTTCAGCCTGCACCTGCCGCAGCCCGCGGGCCAGCCGGTGCGCAGCGAGGTGAGCAGTCAGACGCCGCTGGGGCCGCAGGTGAGCATCGGCACCGTGCTGTGCATCGAGGACAACGCCGCCGACGCCCAGGCGGTGCGCGGCTGGCTGCAGCAGCGCCCCGGCATCACGCTGGTGCTTGCAGCCACTGCTGCCGACGGCCTGGCCAAGATGGCCGACGCCGACCTGGTGCTGCTGGACCTGGACCTGCCCGACCGCCCGGGCATCGACCTGCTGCGTGCGCTGCAGGCCGATTCACGATTCAAGTCGCTGCCGGTGATCGTGGTCTCGGCCGAGACCCGGCCGCAGCGCATCGACGCCTGCTTTGACGCCGGTGCCAGCCAGTTTCTGACCAAGCCGCTGGACGGCAAGCAGTTGCTGCGGCTGATCGATGAGGCATTGAACAGCTGACGTGCAAACGGCCCCTTGCGGGGCCGTTGCGACGGCATTTGGCGGCCTGCGGGTCGCTTCAGGCCTCGTCGTGGAAGGCTTCTTCGCGTTTGGCCCGGATCGACGGCAGCATCACCACCACGACCATCAGCAGCGCGGCGGCCAACAGCGCAGCCGACAGCGGGCGGGTGGCGAAGGTGGTCCAGTCACCACGCGAGAGCAGCAGCGCACGGCGCAGGTTCTCTTCCATCATCGGGCCCAGGATGAAGCCCAGCAGCAGCGGCGCCGGCTCGCAGCCCAGCTTGTAGAAGGCATAGCCCACCACCGCGAAGATGGCCGTCATGTAGACGTCGAACGAGTTGTTGTTCAGCGTGTAGCTGCCGATGCAGCAGAAGGTGACGATGGCCGGAAACAGAAAGCGGTACGGCACGGTCAGCAGCTTGATCCAGATGCCGATCAGCGGCAGGTTCAGGATCACCAGCATCAGGTTGCCCACCCACATGCTGGCGATCAGGCCCCAGAACAGCTCGGGGTTGCTGGTCATCACCTGCGGACCGGGCTGGATGCCCTTGATCGTCATCGCGCCCACCATCAGCGCCATCACCGCGTTGGGCGGAATGCCCAGCGTGAGCATGGGGATGAAGCTGGTCTGCGCACCGGCGTTGTTGGCCGCCTCGGGGCCGGCCACGCCGCGGATGTTGCCCTGGCCGAAGGGCACCTGGTCGGGCCGGCCGCGCATCTTCTTCTCGAGCGTGTAGGCCGCAAACGAGGCCAGCAGCGCACCACCACCGGGCAGGATGCCCAGGATCGAGCCCAGCGCCGTGCCGCGCAGCACGGCTGGCGCGGCGTCTTTGAAGTCTTGCCGGGTCGGCCACAGACCCGTGACGTTCTTGGTGAACACCTCGCGGTGCTCAGCCGGGCGGCCCAGGTTGGAGATGATCTCGCCGAAGCCGAACACGCCCATCGCGATGGCCACAAAGCCGATGCCGTCGGTCAGCTCAGGAATGTCGAAACTGAAGCGCGGCACGCCCGAGATCACATCGGTGTTGATCTGGCCCAGCAGCAGGCCCAGGATGATCATCGAGATGGCCTTGATCAGCGAGCCCGAGGCCAGCACCACCGCGCCGATCAGGCCCAGCACCATCAGGCTGAAGTACTCGGCCGGGCCGAACTTGAAGGCCACCTCGGTGAGCGGCGGCGCGAAGGCCGCGATGATGATGGTGCCCACGCAGCCGGCAAAAAACGAGCCCAGCCCGGCCGCCGCCAGCGCGGCACCCGCCCGACCCTTGCGCGCCATCTGGTAGCCGTCGATGGCGGTCACCACCGAGCTGGACTCACCCGGCACGTTGATCAGGATGGCGGTGGTTGAGCCACCGTACTGCGCGCCGTAGTAGATGCCGGCCAGCATGATGAGCGCGGGCGTGGCGTCGAGCGCGTAGATGCTGGGCAGCAGCATGGCGATGGTGGCCACTGGCCCGAGGCCGGGCAGCACGCCGATCAAGGTGCCCAGCACCGCGCCACCGAAGGCATACAGCAGGTTGGTCAGCGTGAAGGCCACGCCGAAGCCAAGCATGAGGTTGTTCAAGAGTTCCATGCTGGCCTCCTCACTTGGGCGCAGAGGCCATGATGGTGGGCCACATCGGGATCACCAGACTCAGGCCCTTGATGAAGATCAGCCATGAGCCCAGCGTCAGCACCACCACGCTGATGATCGAATCCTTCCAGTGCCATTCATCGCCGGCCAGCGCGGCCACGATGATCAGCAAGGGCAGCGACAGGATCATGCCCAGCCGCGGCAGGATGAAGCCGAACATGACCACCGCGCTGGTGATGATGATCAGCGGCTTCCAGGCGATGGAGCCGATCGGGTCGCCGTCGTCGGTCTCGACCGTCATCGACGCGAACCACACCAGGGCGCCCATGATGGCCAGCAGGATGCCCAGGCCGAACGGAAAGTAGGCCGGCCCGGGCCGCGCCGACGAGCCAAAGCTGTAGGTGCTGGCGCCCCAGGCAAAGCCCAGGCCAACAGCCACGAACATCAACCCGGACCAGAAGTCCTTTTGGCTTTTTATTTTCACTGCGGTTTCTCCTCGACACGGCTGAGCGGCCTGCCGGCGATTCTAGGGAGCGCGCCCGCAGGGGCCGGTGTGGTTTCCACGTAAAACACAGTGGTCCCCACCCTCAGTGTGTCGCTGCCGGGACAAGGCTGGCGCAGGCCCGACAGACCCCGCAGGCGGGTCAGGCCTCGGACCAGGCCGGTGTGGCGCGCAGCACTTCGTCCACCGTGGTCAGGCCTTCGGCCACTTTCATCAAGCCGGCCAGGCGCAGCGGGCGCATGCCGCCCTTGACGGCCTGGCGGCGCAGCGCGGCCATGTCATGCGCCGGGTGCACGGCGCGGCGGGCCTCGTCGTCGAGCAGCAGCAATTCATACAGGCCGACACGGCCGCGGTAGCCGGTGTGCCGGCAGGCCAGGCAGCCCACGGGCTTGTGCGGGCGCACGCCGCCGGCCATGCGCCAGGGCTTGGCCAGCGCGTCCAGGCTGTCGCGGCCGGTGGACTCGTCGCGTGCCTTGCAGGCCGGGCACAGGGTGCGCGCCAGGCGCTGCGCCAGCACGCCGATCACGGTGGCCGAGATCAGGTACGGCGGCACGCCCAGATCGATCAGCCGGGTGATGGCCGAGGCCGCGTCATTTGTGTGCAAGGTCGAGAACACCAGATGGCCGGTGAGCGCCGCCTGGATCGCCATCTCTGCGGTTTCGAGGTCGCGGATTTCGCCGACCATGATGATGTCCGGGTCCTGCCGCATCAAGGCGCGCACGCCTTCGGCAAAGCCGAGGTCGAGGGCTGGTTGGACCTGCGTCTGGTTGAGCGCCGGCTCGATCATCTCGATCGGGTCCTCGACCGTGCAGACGTTGACCTCGTCGGTGGC
>JANNMP010000313.1:0-2627 GCA_031398015.1 Burkholderiaceae bacterium | reverse complement strand
GTGTCGTGGCAAAAATAGTTTTGCAAAATTCTTCTTTTGATAGGTCGAAAGTCGGGAACACAATTGTAAAATGTGGTTCAACCACCGAGTAAAAAAGTTCATCATTTCTTTTACGAAATTCTTGTATTAGGTCAAAGTCCGAGCTTTTTATGTTGGGATATGCTATACACGCAGCGGCAACAGCGGCAAAGTGATGGGGTCGGGTGGGAGGACGGGATGACCAGACATGAGGGGAACCTCTCTTTCTCAAGCCGACGTGGGGCCTGAGCAGGGGAATGCAAGTGCGGCAGGTGCGGCCGTGCGCCGGCTCAAGGTGCGCTTGCCGCAGCGGGCCGGTGTCAGGCCGAGGCCTTCTTTTCGCGGTAGACGAGCAGGGGCTTGGCGCCCTCTTCGACGATGTGCTCGTCGATCACCACCTTCGCCACGCCGTCCATCGTGGGCAGGTCGAACATGGTGTCGATCAGCGCGTTCTCCATGATCGAGCGCAGGCCACGTGCGCCGGTCTTGCGCTTCAACGCCTTGCGGGCAATGGCGGCCAAGGCCGACGGCCGCACTTCCAGCTCGACCCCATCCATGCCGAACAGCTTCTGGTACTGCTTGACCAACGCGTTGCGTGGCTCGGTGAGGATCTGGATCATGGCCGACTCGGTCAACTCGCCCAGCGTGGCCACCACCGGCAGGCGGCCCACCAGCTCAGGGATCAGGCCGAACTTGATCAGGTCTTCGGGCTCGGCTTCGCGGAACAGGTCAGCGGCGCGCTTCTCGGTCTTGCTGTGCACGCTGGCGCCGAAACCGATGCCGGACTTCTCGGTGCGGTTCTGGATCACCTTCTCCAGGCCATCGAACGCACCGCCGCAGATGAACAGGATGTTGGTGGTGTCGATCTGCAGAAAATCCTGGTTCGGGTGCTTGCGCCCGCCCTGCGGTGGCACGCTGGCCATCGTGCCTTCCACCAGCTTCAGCAAGGCTTGTTGAACGCCCTCACCCGACACATCGCGGGTGATGCTGGGGTTGTCAGCCTTGCGGCTGATCTTGTCGATTTCGTCGATGTAGACGATGCCACGCTGGGCCCGTTCAACATCGTAGTTGCAGTTCTGCAGCAGCTTCTGGATGATGTTTTCGACATCCTCGCCCACGTAGCCGGCTTCGGTCAGCGTGGTGGCATCGGCAATCACGAACGGCACGTTCAGCAGCTTGGCCAGGGTCTGCGCCAGCAGCGTCTTGCCCGAGCCAGTGGGGCCGATCAAGAGGATGTTGCTCTTGGTCAGCTCAACCTCTTCCTTGCTGTTGGCGCTGATGAACTTCAGCCGTTTGTAGTGGTTGTAGACAGCCACTGACAGGGTGCGCTTGGCTGAATCCTGCCCGATCACGTATTGGTCGAGTGTGGTCTTGATGTCCAGCGGCGCCGGCAGGTCGGATTTATTGGCCTTGGCGCCAGCCGTCTCGGCTGGTGCTTCGTCGCGGATGATGTCGTTGCACAGTTCGATGCATTCATCGCAGATGAACACCGACGGGCCGGCAATCAGCTTCTTGACCTCATGCTGGCTCTTGCCGCAGAAGCTGCAGTACAGGACTTTTTCGCCGGAGGCGCCCTTCTTGTCGGCCATGTGGGGGAGTGTGCTTTGCGGCGCGTTGAAGTAGTCAAACGATGATAGACCAAAGGCCTGGGGTCAAAACCGACCCACTGTCGGGGCTGATCAGCCGCACATGTGCAGCGGTTCAGATAGCGGCCGGCCGCAAGCTCAGCCGCGCTTGGCGATCACCTGGTCAATCAAGCCGTAGGTCTTGGCTTCTTCAGGCGACATGTAGTAATCACGCTCCATGTCGGCGGCGATCTTCTCCACACTCTGGCCGGTGCGGTCGGCGTAGATGCGGTTGAGCTGCTCGCGGGTTTTGAGGATTTCACGCGCGGTGATCTCGATGTCGGTGGCCTGGCCCTGGGCGCCGCCCGACGGCTGGTGGATCATGATCTTGGCGTTGGGCAGCGAGATGCGCTTGCCCTTGGCGCCGGCCATCAACAAGAAGCTGCCCATGCTGGCAGCCATGCCCATGCACAGGGTGCTGACATCGGGCTTGATGAAGTTCATCGTGTCGTAGATCGACAGGCCGGCACTCACACTGCCGCCGGGGCTGTTGATGTACAGGAAGATGTCCTTGTCGGGGTTCTCGCTCTCCAGAAACAGCATCTGCGCCACCACCAGGTTGGCCGTGCCGTCATTGACCGGGCCGATCAGGAAAATGATGCGCTCACGCAGCAGGCGGCTGTAGATGTCGTACGCACGTTCACCCCGCCCCGATTGCTCGATGACGATGGGCACCATGCCCAGGGCTTGCGTCTCCAATGCACTCATGTCGTTCCTCGAATGGAATGGTCTGTGCCTATTTTGTTCCCCGGCACTGGGCCTTTCAGGCTATGAAAAAAGGGGCGCCGACAGGTCAGTCGTGCGCCCCTGGCGGCGTGCTGCACAGCCCGGTGCAGCACGCCACGTGGCCAGGCTCAGGCCGTCATCAGCTCGTCAAACGGCAAGCTCTTGTCGGTGATCTTCACCAGCCCCAGCACATGCTGTGTGACGTTGTTCTCGATCACCACCGCTTCGACCTCGGCCATGCGCTGGCGGTCTGACAGG
>JANNMP010000443.1:0-1809 GCA_031398015.1 Burkholderiaceae bacterium | reverse complement strand
ACCCTGCCCGCCAGCCTGGCCGGACTGCCGGGCATGAGCGTGCCTGCCGGCCTGGGCGCGCACCAGATGCCGGTGGGCTTGCAACTGATCGGCAACTACTTTGCCGAAGGCCAGTTGCTGCACGCCGCCCACGCGCTGCAGCAAGCCACCGACTGGCACCGGCTGGCGCCGCAGGGGGTGTGAGATGGGCACGGCGCAACTGATCCGCGGTTACGAGGTGGTCATCGGCATCGAGACCCATGCCCAGCTGTCCACGGCCAGCAAGATCTTCTCCGGCGCCAGCACCGCGTTCGGTGCCGCGCCCAACACCCAGGCCTGCGCGGTTGACCTGGCCTTGCCCGGCACGCTGCCGGTGATGAACCGTGCGGCGGTGGACCGCGCCATCCGCCTGGGGCTGGCAGTGGGCGCCAAGGTGGCGCAGCAATCGATCTTCGCGCGCAAGAACTACTTCTACCCTGACTTGCCCAAGGGCTACCAGATCAGCCAGTACGAGACCCCGGTGGTGCAGGGCGGGCAAGTGGGCTACTTGCTCGACGGCCAGCGCAAGACGGTGCACCTGACCCGCGCCCACCTGGAAGAAGACGCGGGCAAGAGCCTGCACGAGGACTATGCCGGCCAGACCGGCATCGACTTGAACCGCGCCGGCACGCCGCTGTTGGAGATCGTGACCGAGCCCGACATGCGCTCGTCGGCTGAAGCCGTGGAATACGCCAAGGCGCTGCACGCGCTGGTGGTGTGGCTGGGCATTTGCGACGGCAACATGCAGGAAGGCAGCTTCCGCTGCGACGCCAACGTCAGCGTGCGCAAGCCCGGCGCGCCGTTCGGCACCCGGCGCGAGATCAAGAACCTGAACTCGTTCCGCTTCATGCAGCAGGCCATTGACTATGAGGTGCAGTGGCAGATCGACCAGCTCGAAGATGGCCTGGCCATCCAGCAGGCCACCGTGCTGTTCAACCCCGACACTGGCGAGACGCGGGCGATGCGCAGCAAGGAAGACGCACATGATTACCGTTATTTCCCTGACCCCGACCTGCCGCCGCTGGTGATTGCGCCTGAGTGGATCGAGGCTGTGCGCGCCAGCCTGCCCGAGCTGCCGGCGGCGATGGCCGAACGCTTCCAGGCCAGCGACGGTCTCGGCCCCGACGCGGCCGCGATGATGACCCAGAGCTTGGCCATGGCGCGCTGTTACGAGGCCGCGCGCGACGCCTGCAAGCAACCCAAGCTGGTGGCCAACTGGCTGATGGGCGAGGTCAGCAAACGCCTGAACGCCGAAGCCAAGGGCATCGAGCACAGCCCGGTGCCGCCCGCCACGCTGGCCGCGCTGATTTCGCGCATTGCCGACAACACCATCAGCCACAACGCCGCGCGCCAGGTGTTCGACGCGCTGTGGGCCGGTGAAGGCAGCAGCGTCGATGCGCTGATCGACACCAAGGGCCTGAAGCAAATGAACGACAGCGCTGCGCTGGCCACCGTCATCGACAGCGTGCTGGCAGCCAACCCGAAGTCGATCAACGAATACCGCGCCGGCAAGGACAAGGCCTTCAACGCGCTGGTGGGCCAGGTGATGAAGGCCAGCGCCGGCAAGGCCAACCCGGCCGAAGTCAACGCTTTGCTGAAGGCGAGGCTGGGCTGACGGCGCGCACCGGCATGGCAGCCTGCACAGGCGCCGGCGGCAATGCACCCGGCAATGCGCCTGCCCACAGCCGGCGCAGGCGGTCGAGTTCGGTGTCATACAGGCGGTTGATGCGCGCCAGCTCCAGCTCCTGGTTGGCGGCGGCCTGGCGCTGCGCGGCCACACCGGCGTCGTTG
>JANNMP010000709.1:0-5566 GCA_031398015.1 Burkholderiaceae bacterium | reverse complement strand
ACCACGGCGCCACGCTGTGGCGCCTGGCCGTGCCGCAAACCGCGCCGCCGCTGGGCCTGAGCGGAGAGCAACTGGTGGAATGGGGCGGCGGCCAGCGCTGGGTGGTGACCACCGCCGCCGCCAGCACCCTGCGCGACGCGGCGGCGCGCGTGGGCGGCCATGCCACGGCGTTTCGCGGCGGTTTGCGCAGCGACGTGTTTGCACCGCTGTCGGCACCGCTGGCGCGTTTGCACCGCGACCTGAAGGCCGCGTTCGACCCCGACGGCATCTTCAACCCTGGCCGGCTGGTGCACGGGCTGTGACGGCTGCAGCCCGTGCCGACAGCGCCACACCCCAGCGCAGGGGCGCAGCGCCCCATCTGACATCCGAGACAAGCCCCGATGCAAACCAACCTGGCGCCTGAGTTCAAAGGCACGGCCGACGGCGAGGCTGCCGAGGCCATCTTGCGCAAATGTGTGCACTGTGGCTTCTGCACCGCCACCTGCCCCACCTACCAGCTGCTGGGCGACGAGCTGGACGGCCCGCGTGGCCGCATCTACCTGATCAAGCAGGTGCTCGAAGGCGCAACACCCACCCGCGCCACCCAGCTGCACCTGGACCGCTGCCTCACTTGCCGCAACTGCGAAACCACCTGCCCCAGCGGCGTGGAATATGGCCATCTGGTGGACATCGGCCGCAAGTTGGTCGAGGCCAAGGTGCCGCGCCCGGCGGCTGACCGCGCGGTGCGCTGGCTGTTGAAAGAAGGCCTGACCTCACCACTGTTTGCCCCGGCGATGGCGCTGGGCAAGCTGGTGCGCCCGCTGCTGCCTGGCAGCCTGCAGGACAAGGTGCCCGGTGCCAGCCATCCGCGCGCCAGACAGTGGCCCACCAAGACACGCGCGCGCAAGGTGCTGCTGCTGGCTGGCTGCGTGCAACCGGCCATGTTGCCCAACATCAACGCCGCCACCGCCCGCGTGCTGGACGCCGCGGGCATCCAGACCCTGGTGGCCGACAAGGCCGGCTGCTGCGGCGCGCTGCGCACCCACCTGAACGACCACGCCGGCGGCCTGGCCGACATGCGCCGCAACATCGACGCCTGGTGGCCGCTGGTCGACAGTGGCGGCAGTGGCGGCGGAGAAGGCACGGTGGAGGCCATCGTGATGATCGCCAGCGGCTGCGGCGTGCAGGTCAAGGACTACGGCCATGCGCTGGCCGGCGACGCGGCGTATGCAGAGAAGGCCACCCGCATCAGCAGCCTGACACGTGACCTGAGCGAGCTGCTGCCTGACATCGTGCAGGTGCTCAAGCCGCGCATGGCCGATGCCCAGCCCGGCCTGCTGGCCTTCCACCCGCCGTGCACGCTGCAGCATGGCCAGCAGCTGAGCGGCGGGGTCGAAGCCGGCCTGCGTGCGCTGGGCTTCGACGTGGCGGTGGCCCTCAATGAACCCCACTTGTGCTGCGGTTCAGCCGGCACCTACAGCGTGTTGCAGCCCACGCTGTCCCACCAGTTGCGTGACCGCAAGCTGGCCAACCTGGCCGAACTGCAGCCAACGGCCATCGTCTCGGCCAACATCGGCTGCATCCAGCACCTGCAAAGCGGCACGGCCACGCCGGTCAAGCATTGGGTGGAGGCGCTGGACGAGGCGCTGCATGCCTGACTGGCCGCAGCCAATGAAAAACCTATGGCCGCCAGGTGAGCGTGCACCTTACATTGCCGGCAATCCTCAACTCCCGGACCAGACCCCATGCAGGCACCAGCCACTTGGCAAGACCAGCCCGCCTCAGCGGCCTCAGCGACACCAACGGCACCAAGCCGTGCACCGGGCCGGCCATCCGGCGCCGCAGCGGGCCTGCACCGCATGGCCGCTGCGCTGGCCATCTGCGTGGCTGTGGCACTGCCGTCGGCGGCGGTGGCCGACACCCGGCTGCTGCCCTTCACTGCAGCGGCGCAGATCAGCGAACAACTCGATTTCAACGTCGATGCCAGCTGCCTGCCGGCCAGCCCCGGCACCGAATCCACCGCGCTGGGGCGCATCAGCGGTGCCGGCCTGGGCAGCACCGGCATCGGCGCCTTCACGCTGGCCTCGGTCGACTGCGTGCGGGCGGCCAACCCCTTCTTCCAGCCGCCCTACAGTTTCAGCAGCCAGGTCTTTCGGCTGACCACCAGCAGCGGCGACCAGATCGTGGCGTCGTACAGCGGCAGCGCGGTGCTTGACCCGAGCACCATGCTGCTGGTGCTCGACGGCAGCTTCCAGTTCACCAGCGGCACCGGTAGGTTCAAGAAGGTGCGTGGCAGCGGCCGGCTGGTGGGCGCCGAAGACATCAGCGGCTTTCCGGCCGCGCGTGGCTTCGTCACGCTCACCGGCGTGATCGCCCGCTGATCACCGGCCGGTTGCCCGCGGCGGCCGGCCTGGCCGGCTGACGGCCCGGGCCCGTTGATGGACTTCGGCATGGCCCAGCGCGTGTTCGTCATCGGCGCCACCGGCACCATCGGCCAGGCCACGGTGCGCGCCTTGCTGCGGCACGGCCACACCGTTGTGTGCCTGGTGCGCCAGCGCCCAGGCGTGGGCGGGGCCATGGGCAGCGACGGCAACGGCGGCAGCGACGGCAACGGCGGCAGCGGCGGCAGCGCCCGGCTGCTGCAGGGTGCCACGTTGCGTGTGGGCGATGTCACCGACCCGGCCTCGCTGGCGCGCGATGGTTTTCGCGGTGAGCACTTCGATGCGCTGGTCTCCTGCCTGGCCTCACGCACCGGCGCGCCGGCCGACGCCTGGGCCATCGACCACCAGGCCCACGCGCATGCGCTGGCGGCAGCCCAGGCGGCCGATGTGCGCCAGATGGTGCTGCTGTCGGCCATCTGCGTGCAAAAGCCCGTGCTGGCCTTCCAGCACGCCAAGCTGGTCTTTGAAGCAGCGCTGATGGCCTCGGGCCTGGTCTGGTCGATCGTGCGGCCCACCGCGTACTTCAAATCGCTGTCGGGCCAGGTGGCACGGGTGCAGCGGGGCAAACCATTCCTGGTGTTCGGTGACGGCACCAGCACGGCCTGCAAGCCGATCAGCGATGACGACCTGGGCGACTATCTGGCCGGCTGCCTGACCGATGCCAGCCGCCACAACCGGGTGCTGCCCATCGGCGGGCCGGGGCCGGCGATCACGCCACGGCAACAGGGTGAACTGCTGTTTTCAATGCTGGGCCGGCGACCACGGTTCAGGCAAGTGCCGCTGGGGCTGCTGGACGGCGTTGTGGCGCTGCTGGCAGCCGGCGCCCGGCTGCATCCGGCACTGGCCGCCAAGGCCGAGCTGGCACGCATCGGCCGCTACTACGCCAGCGAATCGATGCTGGTGTGGGACGCCCAGCGTGGCTGTTATGACGCTGAGGCCACACCGTCAACCGGCACCCAGACGCTGGCCGAGCATTACCGGGCGCTGCTGCGCGGCGAGGCCCGCGCCGAGCGCGGCGACCACGCGGTGTTCTGAGCATGCGCACCTGGCCCGTGCTGCTGCCGCTGCTGGCTGCCGGCCTGCTGGCCGCCAGCCTGGGCCTGGCCATGGGCACGCTGCTGGCCGTGGCCTGCGCGCTGGCCCTGGTGGGCGCGGTGGTGGCCGCCGTGCACCATGCCGAGGTGGTGGCGCACCGCGTCGGCGAGCCCTTCGGCACCCTGGTGCTGGCGGTGGCCATCACCGTGATCGAGGTGGCGCTGATCGTCTCGCTGATGCTGGCCGGCGGCCCCGACAAGGCCACACTGCCACGCGACACCATCTACGCGGCAGTGATGATCATCATCACCGGCGTGGTCGGGCTGTGCCTGATGGCCGGCGGCCTGAGCCACCATGAGCAAAGCTTCAGGCTCGACGGCGCCAACTCGGCGCTGTCGGCGCTGGTGGCGCTGGCCGGGCTGTCATTGGTGCTGCCCACCTTCACCACCAGCTCACCGGTGGGCACCTACACCGTGTCGCAGCTGGTGTTCGTGGCGGCCTCGTCACTGGCGCTGTGGGCGATCTTCGTGTTCGTGCAGACGGTGCGCCACCGCGGCGACTTTCTGCCGCCGGGCAACATCAGCGATGAAGACGCGCAGGCAGCATTGCCCAGCCTGGCCCAGGCCGCTGCCAGTTTCGGCCTGCTGCTGCTGGCGCTGGTGGCGGTGGTGGGGCTGGCCAAACAGCTGTCACCACTGATCGAGGCGGCGGTGGTGGCCGCCGGTGCGCCCAAGACGGTGATCGGCATCTGCATCGCGCTGCTGGTGCTGCTGCCCGAGACCTGGGCCGCCGTGCGCGCCGCGCTGGCCAACCGGCTGCAGACCAGCATCAACCTGGCGCTGGGCTCGGCGCTGGCCAGCATCGGCCTGACGATTCCCGCCGTGGTGGTGACGGCCACCGTGCTGGACTTGCCGCTGGTGCTGGGCCTGCCGCCGAAAGAGCTGGTGCTGCTGGCCCTGAGCTTTCTCATCTGCGCGATCACGCTGGGCACCGGCCGCACGAACATGATGCAGGGCGCCGTGCACCTGGTGCTGTTTGCGGCGTTCCTGTTTCTGTCGTTGGTGCCCTGAGGCCGCGCGCAGACAGCAGAGACACTGCAAGTTGTCACGTTCGGGAGCTGACGATGCCCTCCACCGCCCCGCCCCTGCAGACCGAAACGCTGCCGCGCCGCCCAGCAGCCGCGCGACGCGACTTCGCGTCGCGCCTGTTCGGCTACGACGTCTTCATCTCGTTTGCCTTGGGCCCGCCGCCGCGCGGCAGCCTGAGCTACGCCTCCGACCTGGCCCGGCGCCTGCGCGAGCGCGACTTCACCGTGTTCTTCAGCGAGGACGAGGCGCCGCCCGGCGAGCAGCTGGACGGCACGCTGCGCCGCGCCCTGCACAGTTCACGCGCGCTGGTGGTGGTGGCCAACCGGGGCACGCTGCAGGTGCCACGCTGGGTGCGCCAGGAGGTCGAGTCGTTTCGCCAACTGACACCGGCGCGCGTGGTCATCCCGATCAGCATCGACGGCGCCCTGCTCGACCCGGCGCTGGCCGAGACCACCGCCGCATGGCTGCCGTACAAAGACCGCATCTGGCTCGACGAGACCCAGCAGGCCGCCGACGCCGGCCTGGCCAGCGACGAGGTGGTCGAGCGCCTGGCCCTGGCGCCGCGCCGAAGCCGGTCGAACGTGAAATGGCGCTGGCTGGTGCGCGCCGTGGGCGTGGCGCTGCTGGCCCTGGCCGTCGGCATGGCGGTGGCGGCCTACCAGGCGCGCCAGAGTGAACAGCGCGCGCTGGCCAGCGAGTCGCGCGCGGTCGACAGCGACACCCGCGCGCGTGGCGAACTGCAGCGCGCCGCGTCGCTGCGTGCGGTGGCCGAAGCCTCGGACATGGTCAGCGGCGAGCGGCCCGGCGGGCATGAGCGGGCCTTCCAGCAGCTGCTGGCGGCGCACGCGCTGCTGGGCATGGCGCCGGAAGTGGCCAGCGCGATGCAGGCAGCGCTGGCGGCCACGCCACGCCAGGCCAAGCTGCTCGACACCGGCACGGCGATCTTTGCCGCCGCCGCCAGCCCGCTGGCCGGCGACACACTGCTGGTCACCGCAGGCTCGGGCGGGCGCGTGCAGCGCTGGG
>JANNMP010000707.1:0-2142 GCA_031398015.1 Burkholderiaceae bacterium | reverse complement strand
GCCAGAGCCGGCAGGGCCTGGGCCTGCAGGCGGTCCAGCGCCGCCTGTGTGGCCGCGTCGGCGGCGGCCGTGCCCGCCGCGCCCTCGGCGAGATGCGCCAGCTCACGCTGCCACTGGGCGCTGCGCCAAGCCAGTGTGTCGGCGCTGTCATGCAGCGCGGTCAGCGTGTCGAGCCGGCGCTTGGCGCGCGCCAGTGTGTCCTGGGCGGAGTCCGCCGCTGTCGCAGCCAGCACGCTGGCAGGCCACACCAGCGGCGACATCAGTGGCCACACCAGCGGCGAGACCAGCCAGACCAAGCCTTGCCTGCGCCGCAAGCCGCGCGGCCCGTCGCTGTGAGGCGCTGCGCCCGTCATGCCTGCCTCCCGGCCCAGGGCCGGCGCTGCCACGCGCGCAGTCCAGCCTCGACCGCCAGTGCCGCCACCGCGCCCAGCACCGCCGCCGTGCCGGCCACGCCGCGTGGGTCGTCGTCGGCCCAGGCCGGCAGCTGGCTGGCCAGCAAGGCGTGGAAGGCCAGTGCCGCCACCAGCGCGATGCCGAGCGCGCGCACCACGCGCCAGAACACCGAGCCCGCCACGGCGGCGCCGGCTTCCAGGTCGTCCAGCCAGCCGGGCTCGGGCCGGCTGGGGCGCTGCTGCGCACCGGGCTGCAGCGCCGGCAGGTCGGGCTCGGTGGCGGGCTTGCGGCGGGCCTGGTCGACGCCGGCCAGCAAACGCGCACGGGCTTCGTCCTTGCTCTTGGCGCCGACCAGGTCGATGTAGACGATCTGGCCGAGCAGGCCGTCGGGGTTGCAGTCTTTCACCCGCACCGGCAGCAGCAGGCCACGCGCGCCGGTCGGGTCTTTGGCAAACGCGGCGGCCCATTCGGGCGCGGTGAAGCGCGAGGCCAGAAAGTCAGGCGACAACACCACCAGCGTGCGGTCGGCCTCGCGGCTGGCGCGGTCCATCTGCAGCACGAAGTTCTGGCCTTGCTGGAAATCCCAGGCCTGCAACACCACGCTGTAGCCGGCGGCTTCCAGCTGCCAGGCGATCCACTCGGCGGCCTGGCGGTCGCTCTGGGTGTAGCTGATGAAGAACTGCTTGGTGGTTGGCATGCGGGGCTCTGGCATGCGCCGATCTTGCAGCCAAATGCAGCGGCTGTCGCCCACCAGACTGTGGGCGGGCATGCCTCAGGCGGGCGCAGCGCCCACGCCAGCGCGCGCTGCCGCCAGCGCCTCGCGCAGCACGCGCAGATCACCCACGTGGTTGGCCAGCAGCAGGATCAGCCGGGCGTTGAGCGCGCGGCTGTCGTCGTCGCTCAAGCCGCGGTGGGCGTCGATCAGCAGCGCGTAGAAGTCGTCGCCGGGGCTGTGGGCCCACAAGTCACTGCGGCCGAGCTCGCCGAAATTGGGCTGGGTGTTGAGCAGTTGGGGCATGGTGGGCGTCAAACCTGGCGTCAAACCTGGCATCAAGCCTGGCAGGTGGCGCGCTGCACTGCAGCGTGCACGGCAGCACCATCCAGCAGGCGCCAGCGCGCGGCCACATGTTGGTCTGGCCGCAGCAGGTAGGCGGTGCCGGGCCGTGCGTCGCAGCGCTGGGCCGCCAGGCCTTGCGCGTCCACCACCGCGTGCAGGCCTGCAGGCGCGGCACCGCCACGCTGCGCCACCAGCAAGCTGTGCACGGGGATGGCGGCGGCTTGCAGGCCGCGCAGCATGGCCTGGGTGGCGGTGTCGATGGCGGGCGTGTCGACAAACAGCAGCAGCATGAAGTGGTTGCCGGTGTGGCGCAGCAACCAGCTGCCAGTGGTGGCTGCCGTGCCGCCATCGGCGCCGTTGCCCGCCAGCGCAACCGGTGCATCGGCCAGCGGTGCACCGGGGTGCATCAGGCCGGCAAAGGCATCGGCATCGGGCGTGTTCAGCACTGAATGCCGCAAGTGCGTCGGCACCGACAGCCGGCCCGAGTTGACCAGCGCACGCGCAAATGCAAACTCACCGGCCAGGCCCAGCACCGCGTTGCGGAAGTCTTTGGACACCTGGCTCTTGGGCGTGATGAAGTCGGTGGCGCGGGTGGAATTGAGCAGGTTTTCGTCGGCTGCAACCACGCGCTCGCTGTTGTAGCTGTCGAGCAGCTTGTCGCTTGCCAGGCCGCAAGCCACCAGCTTCAACTT
>JANNMP010000643.1:0-1830 GCA_031398015.1 Burkholderiaceae bacterium | reverse complement strand
GCAAGCCGGGGATGACCCTATGTCAGGTTTGCTTGACACTTTATCAAGTCAGCGTAAAGTGACACAGACGATGCCAGCCCTTGTCCACCACCGCCCATGCACACCGTGCGCCCCACCGGCATGAACACCACCGCCGTGCTGCTGGCCCAACCCGAGCGCCTGTGCCTGGCCGACCTGCAGCTCAACGAGCCCACCGCCGACGATGTGGTTGTCGATGTGCTGTACAGCGGCATCTCCACCGGCACCGAACGCCTGCTGTTCACCGGCAGGATGCCCAGCTTCCCCGGCATGGGCTACCCGCTGGTGCCGGGTTATGAATCGGTGGGCCGGGTGGTGGCAGCGGGCGAGGCCAGTGGCCACCAGGTTGGCCAGCAGGTGTTTGTGCCGGGTGCCAATTGCTTCGGCCCGCTCGACGGCCAGCCGGTGCGTGGTTTGTTCGGCGGCTCGGCCTCACGCCTGGTGGTGCCCGGGCGGCGGGTGATCCCGGTCGATGAGGCACTGGGTGAACAAGCCGTGCTGCTGGCGCTGGCCGCCACCGCGTACCACGCGGTGTCGGGCGGCGGCCGCATCGAGCACCCCAAGGCACCGCAGCTGATCGTTGGCCACGGCGTGCTGGGCCGGCTGCTGGCGCGGCTGAATGTGGCGGCCGGCTGCAGCGACACGGTGGTGTGGGAAACCAACCCCGCACGCTGCGCCGGCGCCCAGGGCTACACCGTGCTGCACCCCGACGCCGACGCCCGCCGCAACTACGACGTGGTCTGCGACGTCAGCGGTGATGCCGACCTGCTCGACACCCTGATCGCCCGCCTGGCGCCGGGTGGCGAAATCATCCTGGCCGGCTTCTACAGCCAGCCGCTGCACTTCAACTTCGCGCCCGCCTTCATGCGTGAAGCGCGCCTGCGCGCTGCGGCTGAATGGCAGCGGCCTGACCTGCTGGCAGTGCAGGCGCTGATCCAGAACGGCCTGCTGACGCTGGACGGGCTCATCACCCACCACGCCCCGTTTGCGCAAGCCGATGCCGCCTACCGCACCGCCTTCGGCGATGTGGGCTGTCTCAAGATGGTTTTGGATTGGACACACTGACATGAACGCCAGCATCAACAGCCCCCAGGGCCCATCAAGCGCGCCGATCCAGATCCTGCGTGATCTGCAGTTGCGCGCCGAGGCCGCCATCGAGCCCGACGCAGTGGCCACCGGCCCGGTGACCAAGCAGACGCAGATCATCGCCATCTACGGCAAGGGCGGCATCGGCAAGAGCTTCACGCTGGCCAACCTGAGCTACATGATGGCCCAGCAGGGCAAGAAGGTGCTGCTGATCGGCTGCGACCCGAAGAGCGACACCACCAGCTTGCTGTTCGGCGGCAAGGCCTGCCCCACGATCATCGAGACCAGCTCGAAGAAGAAACTCGCTGGCGAAGCTGTTGCCATCGGCGATGTCTGCTTCAAGCGCGACGGTGTCTACGCGATGGAACTGGGTGGGCCCGAGGTGGGCCGCGGCTGCGGTGGGCGCGGCATCATCCACGGCTTCGAGACGCTGGAAAAGCTCGGCTTCCACGACTGGGGTTTCGACTTCGTGCTGCTCGACTTCCTGGGCGACGTGGTCTGCGGCGGCTTCGGCCTGCCGATCGCCCGCGACATGTGCCAGAAGGTGATCGTGGTCGCCAGCAACGACCTGCAAAGTCTGTACGTGGCCAACAACGTGTGCAGCGCAGTGGAGTACTTTCGCAAGCTGGGTGGCAACGTGGGCGTGGCCGGCATGGTGATCAACCGCGACGACGGCACCGGCGAGGCCAAGGTGTTTGCCCAGCATGCCGGCATCCCGGTGCTGGC
>JANNMP010000640.1:0-5576 GCA_031398015.1 Burkholderiaceae bacterium | reverse complement strand
CCCGACGACCTGGCCATCCGCCCCGGCTCGGTGGTGCGGGTGGTGCAGGTGGTGCTGAACAAGGCCGGCGAGCCGGCGCCAACTGCCAAGGCCGGCGAGCCGGCCACAGCGATCTGGCAGCTGACGCAATGGCCCGAGGTGCAGGCCGCGCTGGTGGCGCTGGACGCCGGCAGCGGCCGGGTGCGCGCTTTGGTGGGTGGCTTCGATTTCAGCCGCCAGCCGTTCAACCATGCCACCCAGGCGCGGCGCCAGCCGGGCTCGGCCTACAAGCCGTTCTTGTACTCCGCCGCGCTGGAAGCCGGCGTGATGCCCGCCACGCTGGTGAATGACGCACCGTACAGCGCGGCCAACGGCTGGCAGCCGCAGAACAGCGACGGCCAGTTCGATGGCCCGATCACGCTGCGCCAGGCGCTGGCGCGGTCGAAAAACCTGGTCAGCATCCGCGTGCTGCAGCATGTGGGCGTGGGCCGGGCGCGCAGCTGGGCTGAGCGCTTCGGCATTGCCCGCGCCGACCAGCCCGACAACCTGGCATTGGCGCTGGGCGCCGGCAGCACCACGCCGATGCTGCTGGCGCAGGCCTATGGCGTGCTGGCCAACGGCGGCTGGCTGCTGCCACCGGTGGTGATCGATCGCATCACCGACGCCCAGGGCAAGCTGCTATTCGAGGCGCCCAAGCCCAGCGCAGCCGACGACGCCAGCCGCGCCGTGCCGGCACGCAATGTGTTCGTCACCAACAGCCTGCTCAACGACGTGGCCCGCTGGGGCACCGCCGCACGCGCCCAGGGCCAGCTCGGCCGCAACGACCTGTACGGCAAGACCGGCACCACCAATGACGCGGTCGATGCCTGGTTTGCCGGCTTCCAGGCCGGCTTTGACGCTGGCGTGGGCACGGGCCTGGTGGCGGTGGTGTGGATCGGCCATGACGAGCCACAGAGCCTGGGTGCGCGTGAATCGGGCGGCGGCCTGGCGCTGCCGGTGTGGATCGACTACATGGCCCAGGCGCTCAAGGGTGTGCCGGTGGCGCCACGCCCCACAGCGCCCGACGGCCTGGCCTGGCGTGGTGACTGGGTCTATGCCGAGCTGGCCGACGGTGGCGCAGTGCAGGGCATCGGCCTGGACGAAGCGGCTGCGGCAGACCCGGCACTGGCTGCTTCCGCCACGCCAGCCACGTCGGCCACGCCGGCAGCGTCGGCCGCCATGCCGGACGGCGATGTGCCCGCACCGCCATCAGCGGCCGCGCCGGCCAGCCCGGGGCCAGCAGCCAGCCGGCCCTGAGCCGCCCCGTCAATCGAGCTTGATGCCGCGCTTGGTGATCAACGCCGACTTTGCGCTCGCTCTCGGCGCGCGCAAACTCGGCAAATGCCGCCGGGCCACGCGGCTGCACCTGGGCGCCGGCAGCGGCAAAACGCGCCTGCACATCGGGTTGGGCCAGCACCTGGCGCAGTGCGGCGGCCACCCGCTCGACCACCGCAGGGCTCAGGCCCGCCGGCCCCACCAGGCCCTGGAAGCCCACTGCCTCCAGCCCAGGCAAGCCCAGCTCACGCACCGTGGGCACATCAGGCAGGGCTGCATCGCGCCGGCCGCCGGTGACGGCCAGTGCCTTCAACCGCCCGCCCTGGATGTGCGGCAGCAACACCGTGCCGGCGTCGATCAGCAAATGCGTCTGGCCGCCGATCAAGTCTGTGACGGCCGGCGCGCTGCCCTTGTAGGGCACATGCAGCAGGTCGAGCCCGGCCACGCTGTTGAGCAGCTCACCGTTGAGGTGCGTTGACGCGCCGATGCCACCCGAGGCGAAGTTGGCCTTGCCAGCCTGGCCGCGGGCCCAGTCGATGAACTGCTTCAAATCCTTGGCCGGGTGGTCGGCGCGGGTGGCGGCGATGCAGCCGGTCTCGGCGATCTGGCCGATCCAGCTGAACTGGCGCATCGGGTCGTAGGGCGGCTTGGTCTGCCCGGCGAGCATGGTGGCAACAGGCAGGGCAGCGAGGTGGGCCAGGCAGGCGCGGCGTTGCATGGCGGCTTTCAGCAGGGTGGGCGCCGATGGTAGGGGGCCAACGGCGACAGCGAGAATCGCGCCATCCCGCCCCCAGCAATGCCACTGCCAACCACCGCCGCCGCCACCATGCAACGCCGCCCCCTGATCCACACCGCCTTGTTGACTGCCGCGCTGGCCTGGGCCGGTTCAACCCATGCCCAGGCCTGGCCCACCCAGCCGGTGAAGATCGTGGTGCCGGCGCCGGCCGGCAGCAGCCTGGACATCATTGCCCGCCTGCTGGGCGACAAGCTCAAAGACCGCTGGGGCCAGCCGGTGGTGGTGGACAACAAGCCCGGCGCCGGCGGCATGCTGGGTGTGGACGTGGCGGCCAAGGCCACACCCGACGGCCACACGCTGGCACTTGGCTTCAACGGCCCGATCGCGTTTGCGCCCCACCTCTACAGCAAGATGCCCTACAACCCGGCCAAAGACCTGGTGCCCGTGGTGATGACCACCTCGCAGCCCAATGTGCTGGCGGTCAACGCCGAGTTGCCGGTCAGGACGGTCAAGGAGTTCGTCGACTGGGCCAAGGGCAAAGCTGGTGCGGCCAACTACAGCAGCCTGGGCCAGGGCAGCTCGGCCCACCTGACGATGGCGCTGATGATGAGCGAGGCCGGTTTTGCCGCCACCCATGTGCCGTTCAACGGCTCACCACCGGCGGCGATGGCGGTGGCCCAGGGCACGGCCGATGCCACCTTCATGGTGGCGCCCGCGCTGCTGCCGCATGTCAGGAACAACAAGCTGCGGCTGCTGGCCACCAGCGCGGCCCAGCGGCCTGAGAGCCTGAAAGACCTGCCGACATTGGCCGAGGCCGGCTACCCGCAGGTGGAATCTCTGGCCTGGAACGGCCTGTTCAGCGCCGCCGGCACACCCGCCGCCGTGGTGGCCAGGATCAATGCCGACGTCAACGCCGCGCTGCAAGACCCGGCGGTGAAAGCCGCGCTCGACGCCCAGGGCCTGACAGCGGTGGGTGGCAGCGCCGACGACTTCAGGCGTGTGCTCGATGCCGACGGCAAACGCTGGGGCGCGATCATCCAGAAGATCGGCATCAAGCTGGATTGAGGCCACGGGCGCTGCGGCCGCCAAAAATGGCCGTGCCCACCCGCACGATGGTGGCGCCTTCGGCCACCGCCGCTTCCAGGTCGGCGCTCATGCCCATGCTCAGCGTGTCCAGCGCCAGGCCCTGGTTGTTCAGCGCGGTCAGCAATTCGCGCAGCGCGCGGTGCGGTGTGCGCTGGGCCGCTGTGTCGGCGGCGGGCTCGGGGATGGCCATCAGCCCACGCAGGCGCAGCCGGGGCAGCGCCGCCACGGCCAGGGCCACCGCAGGCACCTCGGCCGGCGCCAGCCCGCTTTTGCTGGGCTCGGCGCTGATGTTCACTTGCAGGCACACATTCAGCGGCGCCAGGCTGGGTGGGCGCTGCTCACTCAGGCGCTGGGCGATCTTCAGCCGGTCCACCGAATGCACCCAGTCAAAGGCCTCGGCCACCGGCCGCGTCTTGTTGCTCTGCAACGGACCGATCAAATGCCAGCCGATGGCGCTGCGCAAGTCAGCCAACGCGGTGATCTTGTCCAGGGATTCCTGCACATAGTTTTCACCAAACTGCCGGCAGCCGGCAGCAAACGCGGCGCGCACCGCATCGGGGCCGAATGTCTTGCTGACGGCCAGCAGCGTGACGCTGCTCACGGGCCGCCGCGCGGCTGCGCAAGCTGCAGCGATCCGGCTGTGGACAAGCTGCAAGTTGTCGATAACGCTCGTCATAATCAATGCTGCCGTTTGCGCAAACCCATGGACATCACCCAACTGCTGGCCTTCTCGGTCAAGAACAAAGCCTCTGACCTGCACCTGTCGGCCGGCCTGCCACCGATGATCCGTGTCAACGGCGATGTGCGCCGCATCAATGTGGAAGCACTCGACCACAAGGCCGTGCACGACATGGTGTACGACATCATGAACGACGCCCAGCGCAAGGCCTATGAAGACACGCTGGAATGCGATTTCTCGTTCGAGATCCAGGGCCTGGCGCGCTTCCGCGTCAATGCGTTCAACCAAAACAGAGGCGCGGGCGCGGTGTTCCGCACCATCCCCAGCAAGATCCTCACGCTCGACCAATTGAACGCGCCGAAAATCTTTGCCGACCTGTCATTGCGCCCACGCGGCATGGTGCTGGTGACCGGCCCCACCGGCTCGGGCAAGAGCACCACGCTGGCCGCCATGGTCAACCACCTGAACGAAAACGAATACGGCCATGTGCTGACGGTGGAAGACCCGATCGAGTTTGTGCACGAGAGCAAGAAGTGCCTGATCAACCAGCGCGAGGTGGGGCCGCACACGATGAGCTTCTCCAACGCGCTGCGCAGCGCGCTGCGCGAGGACCCGGACGCGATCCTGGTCGGCGAGATGCGCGACCTCGAGACCATCCGCCTGGCGCTGACCGCCGCCGAGACCGGCCACCTGGTGTTCGGCACCTTGCACACCAGCAGCGCGGCCAAAACCGTTGACCGCATCGTCGATGTGTTTCCCGCCGCCGAGAAGGAAATGGTGCGCGCGATGCTCAGTGAATCACTGGTGGCGGTGATCTCGCAGACCCTGTGCAAGTTGAAGGACGGCACCGGCCGCGCCGCAGCGCACGAGATCATGATCGGCAGCCCGGCCATCCGCAACCTGATCCGCGAGAACAAGGTGGCGCAGATGTATTCGTCGATCCAGACCGGCCAGAGCCTGGGCATGCAGACGCTCGACCAGAACCTGGCCGACTTGGTGCGCCGGGGCGTGGTGTCACCGGGTGAAGCGCGGTCGAAGGCCAAGATCCCTGAAAATTTCCCAGGCTGAAGGCAGCACGACGATGGAACGCGACCAAGCCTCGAAATTCATCCATGACCTGCTGCGCCTGATGGCGTCGCGCAACGGCTCTGACCTGTTTCTCACCGCTGACTTTCCGCCGGCCATCAAGGTGGACGGCAAGGTCACCCGAGTCTCGCCCCAGCCGTTGACCGGCCAGCACACCCTGGCCCTGGCCCGCTCGGTGATGAACGAGCGCCAGGCCGCCGAGTTCGAGCGCACCAAGGAATGCAACTTCGCCATCTCGCCGCATGGCGTGGGGCGCTTCCGTGTCAACGCCTTCATGCAGCAGGGCTGCGTGGGCATGGTGATGCGCACCATCCCGCAGGTGCTGCCCACGATCGACGGCATGGGCCTGCCGCAGGTGCTGAAAGAGATCGCGATGACCAAGCGTGGCCTGGTCATCATGGTGGGCGCCACCGGCTCGGGCAAGAGCACATCACTGGCGGCGATGATCGACTGGCGCAACGAACACAGCTTCGGCCACATCATCACCATCGAAGACCCGGTGGAGTTTGTGCATGCGCACAAGAACTGCATCGTCACCCAGCGTGAGGTGGGCATCGACACCGACGGCTGGGAGATGGCGCTGAAGAACACGCTGCGCCAGGCGCCCGACGTGATCCTGATGGGTGAAATCCGTGACCGCGAGACCATGGAGCATGCGGTGGCCTTTGCCGAGACCGGCCATTTGTGCATCACCAC
>JANNMP010000427.1:0-7228 GCA_031398015.1 Burkholderiaceae bacterium | reverse complement strand
CCACCTGCACCACCCGCACCACCGAGCCGGGGCGGATGGCCAGGTCGTCGGGTGCGCGCGGGGCCAGCGCCGCTGCCGCGCCGCGCTGATGCTCGGTGCGCACCGCCACCTGCTCACCACTGGCCAGTTGCACCCGCAGCTCTTTGGGGCTGGCGCGCAGCACCACGGCCACACGCAGGTCGTCGTCGTCGCGGTGGTCTTTCAGTGCCAGCGCGGCAGCGGCTTCGGCGTCCATGCGGCCTGCGGGTTGCAGGGTTTCCTGGCCTTCCGGGCCCCGCCAGGGCTGGCGGCTGTCATAGGCCAGCACGCCGCGCCGCACGGCTGCCCAGGCGGCCTGCTGGTCGGCCGCGCGCAGGCTGGTGTGCACCCGCAGGCCCTGTGAATAGGCGTCGGCGCCAAAACGTTCCAGCACCGTGCGGCGCGCCATTTCGGCCACATGGTCGGCGCGCAGCGGCGCCTGGGCCGGGCCGCGCAGCGTCAGCACCTCGGCGCGCGCCGTGGCCTGCTGCGCGGGGGTGATGGCGCCGGTGGCCACCATGCGCGCCAGCACCACGCGCTGGCGCTGGGCGGCGCGCTCGGCATTGCTCACCGGGTTGGCGTAGTGCGGGTTCTGTGGCAGGCCGGCCAGCATGGCCGCTTCGGCCAGGCTCAGCGCCGCCAGCGGCTTGCCAAAGTAGGCCTGGGCGGCGGCGGCAAAACCGTAGCTGCGCTGGCCCAGGTAGATCTGGTTCATGTACAGCTCCAGGATCTGCGGCTTGGCCAGACGGCGCTCGATTTCCAGCGCCAGCAGCACCTCCTTGATCTTGCGTTCGGCACTGAAGCGCTGCGACAGAAAGAACGTGCGCGCCACCTGCTGGGTGATGGTGGACGCACCCTGGCGCAAACCACCGGTGAACTGCGCCAGCACCGCACGCGCCACGCCGATCAGATCGAGCCCGCTGTGGCGGTAGAAGCGGGCGTCTTCGACCGCCAGCACCGCCTGCTGCACCAGCAGCGGGATCTGGCCGATCGGCACAAACTGCCGCCGCTCGGCGCCGAACTGGCCGATCGCCACACCGTCGGCGGTGAACACCTGCAGCGGCTGGCGCGGCTGGTAGTCGGTGACCCGGTCGAGTGACGGCAACTGCGGCCCGTACCAGGCCACCACCGCCACCAGCAGCGCCACCGCCGCCATCTCGCTGCCGATCACGGCGATCAGCAGCCCACGCAGCAGCCTTGCCCGCGTTGGGCGCGGCGCTCTGGGTGGCAGGGGATCGGACAACGGCGACGGCATGGTTGGCGCGGTGCGGCGGATTATCGGCAGCCGCCTGCCGCGCCCGCCCGAGCCGGCAGGGACGCTGGTGTAGCGTTGTGCCCGTGATGCCGCCGCCCGCAGCCCCTGCCCACCCGCCGTGGCCCACCATGCTGGTGGCCTGCGCGTTGCTGCTGGCCTGCGCGCTGCTGGTGGCCTGCAGCACGGCACCACCCCGGCCGGCGCCCGACAGCGCCAGGCCCGCGCCGGCAACACGTGCAGCCACAGCCATCGCGCCGCCCGACCTGGCCGCCGACGGCCCCGAGGCCAGCCCACCACCCGGCCTGATGCTGGTGCCCGATGCCCTGCCGCAGCTGGAGCCGGTGCGCACGGGTGGGCCCAACAAGCCGTATGCCGTGCTCGGCCAGGCATACACGCCGCTGCTGGGCGACCCGGTGCTGGTCGAGCGTGGCCTGGCGTCGTGGTACGGCCGCAAGTTCCATGGCCGGCCCACCGCCAGCGGCGAGACCTACAACATGTACGCGATGACCGCGGCCCACAAGACCATGCCGCTGCCGAGTTATGCCCGCGTGCACAACCCGGCCAACGGCCGCGCCGTGGTGCTGCGCATCAACGACCGCGGCCCCTTCCACCCCGGCCGTGTGATCGACCTGAGCTACACCGCCGCGCTGAAGCTGGGCCTGCTGGGCGGCGTGGGGGCGGTGGAGGTGCAGCGCATCACGCAGGCCGAGATCCGCAGCGGCGTCTGGCGCTCGCCGCAGCCCGATGGCCTGCCCAGCGTGCCAGCCGATGACCCGCTCGGCGACCTGCTGCAGCGCACGACAAACACCGCTGTTGCGCCGGCGCCGCTGCCCGCCGAGACCGGTGCACCGGCCCAGGCCGCTGCCCGCGCCGCGCCCGGCTTCTGGCTGCAACTGGGCGCGTTTGCCGAGCGCGACGGCGCGCTCGGCTTCCAGCAGCGCGTGGCCAGTGAAGCCACCTGGCTGGCGCCGCTGCTGGCGGTGTTCCATGAGCGCAGCCTGCACCGGCTGCAGGCCGGGCCGTACGGCAACCGCAGCGAAGCGTTGGTGGCGGCTGCGCGCCTGCGCGATCTGCTGCAACTGCTGCCGGCCATCGTCGAGCGGCGTTAGGCCAAGCCCGGGCCGCCGCTGCGCTCAGCCCCGCTTGCCGCGGCCCTTGGCCTGGGTGGCCCTGCACAGCATGCGCCACATGCCGCCGACCGGGTCGCGCCCACGCAGGCTGAAGAGCGGGCCGTCGACTGTGGGGACCACCGCGCAGCAGGCCTGCCTGGTGTTGCCGCCGAGTTTGGCGAAGGCGGCGCAGAAGCGTTCGATGGTGGCTTGTGCGCTGATGGGCTTCTGCATGCCGCGCTGGATGCTGTTGCTCATGAGGTGCCCTCATCGTCGCGCGCTGCCAGCGTGCCCTGGTGGAACACCATCAGCCAGTGGCCGCCGGCCTGCTGCTGCCAGACGCTGGCGCGCAGGGTTTCGCTGCCGTCGGCGCGCTGCACCCGGCAGGTGACGAGTGCGGCGCCCGGCGCCAGCAGGCGCAGCTTGAAGCCACGCGTCTGGCGCGGCGGGCGCGGTGTTTCACTGGCCAGCGCCGCCACGATGGCATCGCGGCTGAACACCCGGCCCGAGGCACCGAACTCGGTGAAATCGCTCGCCAGCAGCGCGCGCAGGCGCGCCGGGTCTGCGCGCACTGCAGGGTCGAGGATGCTGTCTTCCAGGGCGCGCAGTTCGGCCTGCAATTGGGGGGTCAGGGCGGTCAGGGCGGCCAGGTCAGTGGTGGCGGTCATGGCATCGGCCCTCACACCCAGGCCACTTGCGACAAGTCATTGGCAAACACCGGTGAGCTGGCCCACAGGCCCTTGAGCCCCTTGCGCGCCACCGACACCTGGGCCGGATTGAAGATGAAGGCATTGACCGCGTCATTGGCGATCTGGCGCTGGATGTCGCCATACAGCGCCACCTGCGGCCGCCCGCGCGCGGCCTCGGCGCGCTTTTTCACCAGTGCATTGAAGGCCGGGTTGTCGTAGCCCCAGTAATAGGCCGGGTTGGCGTACTGCACATAGTCCAGCGGCTCGACGTGGTTGATGATGGTCAGGTCGAAGTTGCCCTTGAACGGGCCCGACAGCCACTGCGCCCATTCCACGTTCTCGATCTTGGCAATGATGCCCACCTTGGCCAGCATCGCCGCCACCACCTCGCCGCCCTTGCGGGCATAGCTGGGCGGTGGCAGGGTCAGCGTCAGGTTCAGCGGGCCGCTGATGCCGGCCTCTTTGAGCAGCGCACGGGCCTTGTCGGGGTTGTGCGGGTACAGGCCGGTCAGGTCGACATAGCCCAGGTCGGTGGGCGCGGCATGGCTGCCGATGGGTTTGCCCAGGCCTTCGAGCACGCCGTCGATGAATGCCTGGCGGTCAATCGCGTGGCTCAGGGCGCGCCGCACCCGCACATCATCCAGCGGCTTCTTCTTGTTGTTGATCGCCAGGATGCCCTTGCCGGCGGTGCTGCCCACGCTGACCACAAACCGTGGGTCGGCGCGCAACTGGGCCAGCGACTGCACCGCGCCGAAGCGCGGCATGCCGTCGATGTCACCGGCCAGCAGCGCCGCCACTTGCGCCGCGTTGTCATTGATGAAGCGGAAGGTGACACGGCGCAGCTTGATGGCAGCGCTCTCGCGGTAGCCGTCCCACTTCACCAGCGTGATGGCGCTGCCCTTCTGCCAGCTGTCGAGCTTGAACGGGCCGGTGCCCACGGGCTGGGTGGCAGTGGTGTCGGCGCTCTTGGGGCTGAGAATCACCGCCGTGCCCTCGCCCAGGCGGAACGGCAGCGTGGCGTCAGGGCTGTCCAGCGTCAGGATCACCACATCGGCCTGCGGCGTGGCCACCGACGAGATGTTGTCGAACACCGCTTTCTTGGCCTTGTTGGTGCTGCCCGGTGCCTTGGCACGCTCGAAGCTGAACTTCACCGCATCGGCATTGAACGGCGTGCCGTCCTGGAACTTCACCCCGCTGCGCAGCTTGAAGGTGTAGGTCTTGCCGTCGGGGTCACTGGTCCAGTCGAGTGCCAGCAGCGGCAGCACCGCGCCGGCGTCGGTGATCTTGGTCAGGCCCTCCAGGATGTTGTAGTGCACCACCTCGCCGATGGCGGCTGCGGCGGCGGTGGTGGGGTCCAGCCCCGGGGAGGGTTCGAGCACCATGCCGAGCACCAGGCTGTCCTTGGGGCGCTGGGCGTGGGCGATGTGGCCCAGGCCGGGCAGGGCCAGCAGGGCGGCGGCTTGGGTCAGGGTGCGGCGGCGGATGGGCATGCGTTGTCTCCTTCAAGGGGCGGTGCGGGACGGCCGGCGGTGGCTGTGGCGTGACATCGCGGGCTTGTGCGGGCTTGTGCGGGCTTGTGCGGGCTGGTGCCTGGGCCACGCGTTCGGCGCGAGTCTTGCACGAGTTGTTGCCGACGCGCATCCGACCCTGATCGACCCCGCGACGATCCGGCGCGCTCGGCAATGCTGCACTTGCCGGCTGCTCTGCCGTTTGCTCATGTCGGAGGGGTGTCGGAGGGATTGACATCGGCATCGGCGTGGAGATGCAATATTCGGCCCGCATGCATGCATGACGGCAACACACCGGCCCACCAGGAGATGAACATGAACCTGCATCTGATCCGCAGCGCACTGGCCACGGCAACGCTTTGCGCCATGCTTCCTGCAACGGCCCACGACAGCGACGGCAAGCTCGGCAGCGTGCATTTCAAGGTCAGTTGCAACGCGCAGGCGCAGCGTGAATTCGACCTCGCCATGGCGTATTACCACTCCTTCGCATGGGAGCAGATCAAGGCGCCGCTGGATCGCGCGCTGGCCGCCGATGCGGCTTGTGGCATGGTGCACTGGGTGCGCGCCCTGGCCTCGCTGGACAACCCCTTCGCCTGGCCGGGCAATCTGTCGGCCAAGACGCTGGCCGAGGGTGAAGCACTGACGGAGCAGGCACGCACGGCCGGCCTCGCCACCCCGCGCGAGCGTGGCTATGTCGATGCTGTGGCGGCGTTCTTCAAGGACACCGACAAGCTCAACCACCGCACCCGCGCGAAGGCGTTGGAGAGTGGCTTGGAGAAGGTCGCGGCCAGCCATCCCGAAGACAGCGAGGCCACCATCCTCTACGCCTTGGTGCTCTCGGCCAATTTCGACCCGGCCGACAAGCAGTACGGCAACCAGTTGCGCGCCGCCAAGGTGCTCGAGCCGGTCTTCGCGAAGCAGCCCGAGCACCCCGGTGCCGCGCATTACCTGATCCACAGCTACGACTATCCGCCCCTGGCAACGCTGGGCCTGCCGGCGGCACAGCGCTACAGCAAGATCGCCCCGGCCGCCTCGCACGCGCAGCACATGCCGTCGCACATCTTCACGCGTGTCGGGGCCTGGACCGAATCGGTCGCGGCGAACACCGTGTCGGCCAAGGTCGACACCGCCTCGGGCCCGAACACGCTGCATGCCTATGACTACCTGACCTATGCCCATCTGCAGATGGGGCAGGACCGCGCGGCGCAGGCCGTGCGCGACAGTGCGGTCGCGCTCGCCAAGCGGCCCGACAACTTCGCTGCCGCCTATGCCTATGGGGCCATACCGGCACGGCTCTCGCTGGAGCGTGGCGACTGGGCGGCTGCGGCCAAACTGCCGCTGACGCCGGCCGCCGATGCCTACCCCTGGGCCAAGTACCCGCAGGCCGAAGCCTCCAATGCCTATGCCCGTGCGCTGGGGGCAGCGGCTTTGCGCGACGCTGCAGCAACCGAGACCGAACTCTCGCGCCTGGCACGGCTGCGTGATACCGCCACCGAGTTGAAGATCGGCTACTGGGCCGAGCAAATCGGCATCCAGATCGATGTCGTGCGTGGCTTCGCCGCGTTCAAGGCCGGGCAGACAGAGGCCGGCATCACCGCGCTGCAGAAGGCTGCGGACCGCGAAGATGCCAGCGAGAAGCATGCCGTCACGCCGGGCCCGCTGCTGCCGGCGCGTGAGCTGCTGGCCACGGCGCTGCTCGAACGCGGCGATGCGGCGGGCGCCCTGCGTGAATTCGAGGCCGTGCTGCGCAAAGAGCCCAACCGCCTGCGGGCGATGGCGGGGGCGGGTGTTGCCGCAGAGCGTGCCGGCGACGCCCAGAAGGCGCGTGACTACGACAGCCGGGTGTCGCGCCAGACCGCGCAGGCCGACGTGGGCATTCCGGGTCTGACGCTGGCACAGCAGTCGGTGACACGATGAGCCGGCTGCGGGCGCGGCTGGCGGCATGGCTGTTGGCGGCGGCGGCGCTGGTGCTCGCAACAGGCACGGCCCAGGCCATCGAAAGCGACCCGCTGCCGGTGCCGAAGAGCGGACCACGCGCCGACGCCGTGCGCCTGTACAACGACGGTGTCACGCTGTTGCTGGCGCGAAACTACGGGCAAGCGCAGCAGAGGTTCGAGGCCGCGCTGGCCCTGGATGAACCACTCGCCGAAGCCCACAACAACCTTGCGTTCGTGCTGCGGATGCAGGGGCGCCACAACTTCGCGGCGTCGCTCGGGCACTACAACCGCGCCATCGAACTGAAGCCCGATCTCGCGCAGGCCTACATGTACCGCGGCGTGCTGTTCATGCAGCAGGGCGACAAGCTGCGCGCGCGCCAAGACCTCGAGCGCCTGCGCCGGCTCAACCCAAAACTGGCGTCTGACCTGGAACGCGTCGTCGAAGGCGCCGACGAAGGGCAGGGCCGCGGCGGCGTTGCAGCGCAGTACGAATGAGGCTGTCGGGGCGACAGCCGCTGCCCCACCGCCACATCAAAACGCGGTGGGCAAGCCGCTCTTGAGAAACAGAACCTCCGGCGCTCTTGAGAAACAGAACTTCCCGCGATTCGGAATGTGGCGCTCTGCCCACCGAGGCGACGGGGAATCGTTGGCGGCCGGCCGCTGCACGCGATCAGCCGAGCAGCAAGGCCGAGGCCGTGGGGCCGGGCAGGGC
>JANNMP010000591.1:0-4632 GCA_031398015.1 Burkholderiaceae bacterium | reverse complement strand
CATGCCGAACAGCGTGCACATGATCACCGTGCCAACGCGTGCGCCGGCCTCGGCGGGCGGAAAGTGCTCACGCACGATGATCGCGTAGCTGGGCACGATGCCGCCCTGGAACAGGCCGAACATCGCCGACACCACATACAGCGAGGCCAGGCCGTCAAAGGGAATGAACAGCAGCAGCGCCACGCCCTGCAGAAAACTGCCCAGCAGCAGCGTGCGCACGCCGCCGATGCGGTCACAGATGGCGCCCGACACCAGCCGGCTGACGATGCCGCAGGCCAGCATCAGGCTCAGCATCTCGGCACCACGCGCCGCGCCGTAGCCCAGGTCACCGCAATAGGCCACGATGTGCACCTGCGGCATGGCCATGGCCACACAACAGGCGGTGCCGGCCACGCACAGCAGGCCCTGGGCCTGGTTCAGGCTCAGGCCGAAGGGCCGGTTTGACGGCACCGGCGCGCCGGCCTTGGGCGGCGCTGTCACCGCCGCCGGTGACTTGCCCCGCATCGCCGCAGCCAGCGCCAGCATGCTGACAAAGGTGAAGACACCCAGGCCGATGCAGGTGGGCCGCCAGCCCGCCGTCTCGACAAAATGCTGCACCACCGGCGGCCAGACAGCGCCGGCCAGATAGTTGCCGCTGGCGCACACCGCCACCGCCACACCGCGCCGCTTGATGAACCACAGCGAGGTGTCGGCAATCAGCGGCACAAAGGTGGTGGCGCTGCCCAACAGGCCGATGAACAGGCCTTGCACGATGGCGTAGGTGGTGATGCTGCCCACCCAGCCGCAGGCGATGAAGCCAACACCCAGGCTGCAGGCGCCCAGCACGATCACCGGCACGATGCCAAAGCGGTCAGCCAGCCGGCCCATCAGCACGCAGCCCAGGCCGAAGCCGATCATCAGCAGCGTGTAGGGCAGCGAGGCCTCGGCCCGGCTGACGCCGAAATCGGCCTGCACCGCAGGCAGCATCACCGACACCACATACATGCCGGCCGAGCCAATGGTCATCAGCAGCAGCGTGGCCAGCAGGCGCCACCAGGCCTGGCGGGAATCGGCTTGGGGCAGGCTGCTGGCCGACCGGTAGTTGGCACTGGTTGTCATCTGCAGATTGTGTGATGTGCAGACCGCCCGCTGCGGCCCCCAGCCAGCGGGCAGCCACGCATACTTGCACTGCATGAACACGATGGCCTCAGACCCGGCGCCCGCCACACCGCCCGGCCCGCCGCTGCTGCAATTGCACGGCGGGCGCGCCACCATCCGGTTGATGCGGGCGGCGCACCACAACCGGCTGCACACCGAAGACCTGCTGGCGCTGCAGCAGCACTTCAAGCTGCTGGGCGCCGACCCCGCCGTCAAGCTGCTGGTGCTCACCGGCAGCGGCCGCAGCTTCTGCTCGGGTTTCCACCTGGGGGACTTCGACGCGCATGCGGCACCTGCGGGTGCCGGGCCACGCCTGTTCGAGCAAACGGTGGACATGCTGGAGGCGCTTGCAGTGCCCAGCATCTGCCGCTTCAACGGCCCGGTGCTCGGTGGCGCGGTCGACCTGGCACTGGCTTGCGACTTTCGTGTCGGCGTGCAGGGCATGGCGGCGCGCCTGCCTGCCGTGCGGCTGGGCCTGCACTTCTACCCCAGCGGCTTGCGGCGTGCGGTGTCGCGGCTGGGGTTGGCCACGGCCAAGCGGCTGTTCCTGCTGGGCGACACCGTGCCCGCCGACGAGTTGCTGGCCATCGGCTACCTGGACCGCCTGGTGGCGCCAGCGCAGCTGGATGCCGCCGTGCAGGCCATTGCCGACGCGCTGGCCGCCGGTGCGCCGCTGGCTTTGCGTGGCATGAAGTTGTCGCTGGACGAAATCGCGCGTGGCGGTTTCGACCTGGCCCGCCTGCGTGAACGCGAAGCGCGCAGCGCCGCCAGTGATGACTTGCGTGAAGGCCGTGCGGCGGTGGCTGAAAAGCGGCCACCGCGGTTCAGCGGCACATAGAGCTGCCGCGCGTCAATCGGCCGGCCAGGCCATGCCCTTGGGCAGCGCTTCTGGCACGGCCGGCTCGGGCAACAGCGGCAGTGCCACGCTGTCCACGCCGCGCCACCAGGGCATGGCCAGCGCGCCGTGCGCCGGCTCCACCGGCTCACCCAGACGTGGCAGCAGCAGCGGAGCGCCGTGCTGCGGCGCCAGGTGCAGCAGGGTCTCGACCGGCTCGTCCCAGGCGTGCATGGCCAGGCTGAAGGTGCCCCAGTGCACCGGCAGCAACATACCGCCGCCCAACAATTGCCAGGCCTTCAGCGCATTGGCCGGCCCCAGGTGGATGTCGCCCCAGGACGGGTGGAAGGCGCCCACCTCCAGCATCACCAGGTCAAACGGGCCCAGGCGCTGGGCGATGCTGGCGTACTCGGTGGTCAGCCCGGTGTCGCCGCTGAAGAACACCTTGTGCCGGGACGAGGTGAGCACCATCGACGCCCACAGCGTGGCATTGCGGTCGCGCAGGCCACGGCCGGAAAAGTGCTGCGACGGCGCCGCCGTGACCTGCAGCTCGCTGCCGGGCAGGCGGTGGCTTTGCCACCAGTCCAGCTCGGTGATGCGCTCGGGCGGCACGCCCCAGGCCTCCAGGTGCGCGCCCACGCCCAGCGCGGTGACAAACGGCACGCTGGTCTTGGCCAGCGCGCGGATGGTGGGCATGTCGAGGTGGTCATAGTGGTCGTGCGAGATCACCACCAGGTCCAGCGGTGGCATCGCCCGCAGCGCCACCGGTGCGCTTTGAAAGCGCTTGGGGCCGACCAGGCGCAACGGCGATGCGCGTGGGCCCCACACCGGGTCGGTCAGCACCCGCTTGCCGGCGATCTCGATCAACACGCTGCTGTGGCCCAGCCAGGTGGCGCGCAGGCCGCTGGCGCTCGGGCGGCGCCAGGCCTCCCGCGGGTCCAGCGCCGGCAACGGGCTGCGTGGCACACGGCGCAGGCCACCGCAGAGAAAGTCGCTCAGCGTCGGCCGGGGTGCGCTGGCGTCGCGCAGGCCGGGCAGCACCGGGTGCATGTTGCGCAGCCCCTGCGGCGTCCACAGCGGGCTGGCCTGCAGGCGCTCCAGGCGTTCGCCCGCCGGGGCCTTGCCGAATGATTTCATGGGGGGCTTTCGTGGCGGTCTCGTCGTCTGGGCCAGTCTGCCACCATCGGCAGACTGGTTTGGCGGCGGGGGCAGGCATGCGGGTGGTGGTGATCGGCGGTGGTGCGGTGGGTGCGGCGGTGGCGCTGTTCTGCAAGCGCCTGGGCGGTGCGGCTGTGGACGTGCAGGTGGTCGAGCCCGACCCCGGGCTGGCGCGGGCATCGTCGGCGCTGTCGGCGGGGTCGGTGCGCCAGCAGTTCAGCAACGCCATCAATGTGCAGATGTCGTTGTTCGGCCATGCCGTCATCAGCCAGGCCACTGACTGGCTGGGCGTGGACGGCCAGCCGGTGCATGTGGGCTGGGTGCCGGGCGCCTACCTGTTCTGCGCCAGTGCGGCAGGCGCGGCGGCGCTGCGGCACAACCATGCGGTGCAGCGCGCAGCCGGTGCCCAGGTGGCATTGCTGCCGCCGGCTGCGCTGGCGGCGCGTTTGCCCTGGCTCAACACCACTGACATGGCCCTGGCCAGCCTGGGCTTGGCAGCTGAAGGCTGGCTCGACGGCTTTGCCTTCGCCCGCGCGCTGGCGGCCCAGGCCCGGCACCTGGGTGCGCTTTGGCTGCGTGATGCGGTGGTGGGCCTGCAGCAACACGACGGCCGGCTGGTGGCAGCCACGCTGGCCAGTGGGCAAGTGCTGCAGGCCGATGCGTTCGTCAACGCCGCCGGGCCCTGGGCGGGCAGCGTGGGCGCGCTGGCCGGCCTGCCGGTGCCGGTGTTTGCGCGGCGGCGCACGGTGTTCGTGTTCGACTGCCCCACGCCGCTGCCGCCCACGCCGCTGGTGGTCGATGGCTCGGGCTGCTGGTTCCGCAGCGAGGGCAGCGGCTTCATCGGCGGCTGGTCACCCGGTGCCGGTGATCCCGACCCCGACGACATGCCACTTGACCAGCCCGACCTGGCGCAGTTTGAAGAGCGGCTGTGGCCGGCGCTGGCGCAGCGTGTGCCGGTCTTCGAGGCGCTGCGGCTGCGCCATGCCTGGGCCGGGTACTACGAGGTGCACCCGCTGGACCACAACGCGCTGATCGGCGCGCACCCGCTGTGCGCCAATTTCTGGCTGTGCAACGGCTTTTCCGGCCATGGCCTGCAGCATGCGCCGGCCGCCGCGCGGGGCCTGGCCGAGCTGATGTTGACCGGTGCTTTCCAAAGCCTGGACTTGTCAGCCTTCAGCCCGCAGCGGGTGCTGGCTGGCCAGGCATTCACCGAGCTGGCCATCATCTGATGGCCAAGCGCCTGCCCCTGATCAGGCCGGCAGCCGCAGCGCCGCGCCAAGGTCGTCCACGCTGCTGCCCTGCTTGGCCAGCAGCGCCTCCAGCGCCGGCAGCAGCGGGCCCAGGCGTTCATCAAGCGCATCGCGCACGGTGTCCACCACCACTTGCGTGCCACGCTCGATCTCGATGTTCAGCGTTTCGCCCACCTGCTTGGCGCCGAAGGTCGTCATGCGCAGGGTTTCGGGGATCAGCCAGACCTCGAACCAGCGTTCGCGCCGGTCGGC
>JANNMP010000572.1:0-5687 GCA_031398015.1 Burkholderiaceae bacterium | reverse complement strand
GTGGTGGCCAGGCTGCTGAAGAACGGTGCCGCGCCCTTGTCGGCAGCGATGCCGCTGGGCGTGAGCAGCGCCACCAGGCCATCGGGTTTGACCAGCGCTTGCGCGCGCTCGACGAACAGGCTGTACAGGTTGACATCGCCGCCGCTCAGCAGCGGGTAATCGCCGGCCTTGGCCAGCACGCGGGCCTGGGCTTCGGCGCGTGCCACGGCCTGTGCATGATCAGCCGCCAGCGGCGCCTTGTTCTTGCGCAGCGTGTCGATCAGGGCCTTGCGGTCGGCAGCCCGTGGTTGCCCAGCGATGCGCAGATCGCGCTCGGCAAACCATTCCACCTCCTGCAGCTTGATGCGGTCCCAGGGCGGGTTGCCGATCACCGCATCGAAGCCGGGGTTGGCGCCGACGAACGCGGTGGGAAATGCAGTCCACCAGTGGAAGAAGCGTTCACGCTGCGCCAGCGCACGCGTACGTTCCAGCAAGGCGTTGGCGGCGTCCACGACCGTGCCCCTGCCCTCGACATGGCCGGCGTGCAGCGTGGCCACCAGGTTGCGCTGTGGATCGAGCAGCGCGTTCAGCGCCAGGCGCAGCGTCTCGTCGCCCAGCTTGGCCAGTTTGGCCGGCTTGTCCACTGGCCAGCCGGGCGCCAGCCAGCGCATCGCGCGCCAGAAGTCCAGCAGTGTTTGCAGCGGCGCCAGCTGCGCGTCGGCCAAGTCGGCCAGCTGCTTGGACAGCCGGACCTCGGCGATGTCCACGTCGGTGGAGTCGGCCACCTGGGCCAGGTTGCGCGCCGCGATGTCCAGGCGGTCGAGTTCGCCCTGCTGGAACAGCATGCCCAGCGCTTGCAGGCCCTGCTGCACCGCAGGCAGCCGCTCACCGTGCAGGCTGTCGCCGTGCTTGAGGTGGTGGTCCAGAAAGCTCAGTGGTGCGCCCACCGTGAAGGTGTGCAGCCACAGCGCGGTCTTGGCCAGTTCCACCGCCATCAGATTCTTGTCGACACCGAAGATGCTCTTCTTCAGCACCATGCGGCGCACGATGTGGCGGTCGTCCAGTTGCGCGTCAGTGACACGCCAGCCATGTTCATCAGCCTGGCGCTTGATCGTTTGGCGGATGTGCGCGGCCCGCGCCACCACCGGGCTTTGCCAGGCCCGGCGTTGCTCCACCAAATGCGCGGCCCACGGCTGCTCTGCAATGAGCAACTGCGCTGCAGTCACGCTTTCCAACACACGGTCGGCCATGTCGTCCACCAGTGCCACCAGAAAGTGGCCGCTGCCCATGGCGGGGTCGCAGACTTTCAGCTCCAGGATGGCGCTGGCCGGATCGGCCTTGTCCAGGCGGTCCCAGTCGCCAGGGTTGAGCGAGGTGCGCTTCTTCCAGCCCGCAACAAGCTTGCCAAACGCCGCCACACGTTCCTGCGCCAGCAGGCCTACCGATTCGCGCAGGATCAGCCGCACCAAGTCGTCGTGCGTGTAGTAGCTGCCCGATACCTTGCGCGCAAAGCTGGCCGGCCGGGCGGCGATGCGGTCGATCTCGGGCTTGTCGCGGTAGTCGTCAGCGGCCTGCACCTCATGCACCAGGCTGTACTCCAGCAGCTTTTCATAGATGCCACCCAGGTGCGAGACCGACAGGTCGCGGTAGTTGATCCAGCGGCGGCGCTCGCCATCGGTGCGGCGCGACAGCGCGTCGATGATGGGCGCCAGCACGGCGTCGCTCACATGGGTGCGCTCCAGCAGCAACGAGCGCTCACGCGCAAACAGGCCACCGTTGTAGGCGGGCATGCCGATGGTGTCTTCGCCGTCGCTGATGACTTGGAAAGTGCCGCTGAGCGCGAACCACAGCGTGGAAACGCGTGTGGCAAACGCCTTGCCAGCGTCGATGTTGTCGCGCACCCGCTCTCGCAGGTGCCGCACGCTGTAGGCGCGGTAGCGTGGATCGTCCACCGGCAGCAGACGCCGGTCCTCGGCGTAGAACAGGAACAGCAGCCGGTACAGCAGGATCAGTGCTGCCTCGCGCACCACGTCCAGGTAGTCGGTGGTGTACCGGGCGCGTGTGAACTGGCCATAACCGACGCTCTCCGTCTGGGCCTGCAGATCGCCGGCAGCCAGGGCCTGGGCCAGAGACGGGAAGATGTCGTCAAAAACACGGCGCCCCAGGTCTTGCGACACCCGATCTTCGTACGCGCGCGCCTCGTTGCGGGCGTAGGCGTGCAAGCTGCGGGCTTCGCTGTCCCAGGCTTGCGGCAGGAAGGCAGTGCGGTTGAACAGCAAGAGGAACAGGCGCAGTCCATGCGTGGGTTCCAGGCCGTCAACTTCGGGCTGGACGCCAGACACGCCCAGCAGTGCAGCCAGGTCAAGTTCAAGGAACTCCTCGGCGCGGGAGCGCGCGTCCTGCCAGTACAGGCGCCAGACGCCACCGTTGGTCAGCACGCCCCACTTCACGGCGCGCTCACTCATCACATCGGCACGGCTCAAGTAACGCAGCATCTGCGAACTCGGCGCGCCAGGGTCTTGTGGATCGCTGCTGTCGCCGCGGTCCAGCGGGCGCAGCCAGCGCTTGGCCTCCAGGATGGCGACGCCATGGCGGTAGCGCCGGTCGTCGCGTGGCTCAGCCAGTGCGTCAGTGCGCGCCTGGGGGTTGGCAAACAGCAGGATGTCAGGCACGTCCTCGCGCCGTTTGCCGCTCAGGTTCACCTGCGGCAGGTAGTCGTCGTGCCAGCCCAGTTCCGTGAGCACACGCTCGATGACGAGTTGCTCGGTCTGTGCCTCATTCAGCGTGGTCTCGGCGCTCAGGCCCTGGAAGACGCCGCGCAGCCGGACCTCGAACGCCTTGAAATCAGCTGGTTCCAGCGCTTGGTAAGGCGGTGTTTCACGGATGCCGTGAAGCAAGAAGTCTTGCGTGAAGAGTTGTCCCTGCATGGGTGGCCGGGGTTCTGGTTGCGCCGCTCAGCCCAGCCGCACCTGGTGCCGCGCGATCTGCGCCAGCACCTGCACCGGCGCCGTGCCACCGCGCACATTGCGTGCATCCAGTGAGCCGCGCAGCGTCAGCACATTCGGCGCGTCATCGCCGACCAACGGGTGCAGCGCCTTCAGTTCATCGAGTGACAGCTCTGACAAATCCACCCCACGCTGCAGGCCCAGCTTGACGGCATGGGCCACCACCTCATGCGCATCACGGAACGGCAGGCCCTTCTTCACCAGGTGGTCGGCCAGGTCGGTGGCGGTGGCATAACCGCGGCGTGCAGCGGCCTCCATCGCCGCCGGCTTGACGACGATGCCGGCCACCATCTCGGCCATGATGCGCAGCGTGCCGGCCAGGGTGTCGACTGTGTCGAACAGTGGCTCCTTGTCTTCCTGGTTGTCCTTGTTGTAGGCCAGCGGCTGGCCCTTCATCAGCGTGATCAGGCCGACCAGGTGGCCGACCACGCGGCCGCTCTTGCCGCGTGCCAGTTCGGCCACGTCGGGGTTGCGCTTCTGCGGCATGATCGACGAGCCGGTGCAGTAACGGTCGGCCAGGTCGATGAAGCCGAAGTTCTGGCTCATCCACAGCACCAGCTCCTCGGCCAGCCGGCTGACATGCACCATGGTGATGGCGGCAAAGGCCAGAAACTCGATCGCGAAATCACGGTCGCTGACCGCGTCCAGGCTGTTCTCGCAGACGCCGTCGAAGCCCAGCGCCAGCGCCACCGCCTCGCGGTCCAACGGGTAGCTGGTGCCGGCCAGCGCGGCGGCACCCAGCGGCAGGCGGTTGGTGCGGCGGCGCACATCAGCCAGGCGCTCGGCATCACGCGCAAACATCTCCACATAGGCCAGCAGGTGGTGGGCCAGGCTCACCGGCTGCGCCACCTGCAGGTGGGTGAAGCCGGGCATCACGGTGGTGGTGTGCAAGGCGGCCACGCCCACCAGCGCGCGCTGCATATCGCCCAGCAACAGGGCCAGCGCGTCGATCTCGCCACGCAGCCACAGCCGCACGTCGGTGGCCACCTGGTCGTTGCGGCTGCGCCCGGTGTGCAGGCGCTTGCCGGCGTCGCCCACCAGCTGGGTCAGGCGGGCCTCGATGTTGAGGTGCACGTCCTCCAGCTCCAGCTTCCAGTCGAAGCGGCCAGCCTCGATGTCGGCCGTGATCTGGGCCAGGCCACGCTGGATGTCGGCCAGGTCTTGCGCAGCGATGATGCCCTGCGCTGCCAGCATGGCGGCGTGCGCCAGGCTGCCGGCGATGTCGGCGCGCCACAGCCGCTGGTCGAAGCCGACGCTGGCGGTGTAGCGCTGCACCAGCGCGCTCATCGGTTCAGAGAACAGGGCCGACCAGGCCTGGGATTTTTGATCGAGTGGGTTGCCTGGCATGGGCTGGTGCGGGTGATTGAATAGCACGGCCGGAACGCGGCCAGGCGGTGGGCGGGGGTGACCGTATTATCCAGTCGCTCCCCAGCCACCGCAGTCGCCAATGCCACCCACCCGGCCACCCTCCCGGCCACCGTCTCAGCCACCGTCGCGGCCACCATCGCGGCCGCCCACCCGGCCACCATCGCGGCCACCCACCCGGCCGCAGGCGCCGGCCGATGCCGGTGACACCGGCACCCGGGCCCAGAGCATGTGGCCCGACACCGGTCGCTTGCGCGGTGTGGCTGGCAGTTCGCTGTTCAATGCCACCCGCTTTGACCCACTGCATGCGCAGCACACACGCGCAGGGCGCCGCCTGGGCCTGCAGTTCCAGCTCTGCCAGCCGGCGCTGGCGCTGCGCTTGTTGCTGCTGGTGCAGCTGGCCGTGCTGCTGGCTGGCTTGCCGCTGGCTCAGGGGCTGCTGGATGCCGGCAGCCGCGCCGCAGTGGGCGCGTTCGCGGCGCTGGGCGCCACGCTGCTGTGGCTGCCGGCGGTGTGTGGCCTGCGCGGTTGGTTGGGTGCGGCCACCGCGCTGCAGCGTGGCCTGGTGCTGGCCGCGCTGGGTGCCGGCGCGGCATTGGCCGGTTGGGCACTGGTCATGCTGCTGGGCCTGGTGCCGGCCCGGCCCTGGCCGGCAGCGGGCGCGGCACTGGCCGGTGCGGCGATGGCGGCGGCGCTGTGGCACTGGCTGGGCTTGCGCGCCGCCGCGTCGCAACCGGTGGAGGCCAGCGCGCGCCTGGCCGAGCTGCAGTCGCGCATCCGCCCGCACTTCTTGTTCAACGCGCTGAACACCGCGCTGGCCCTGGTGCAGGTGGACCCGCAGCGCGCCGAGTCGGTGCTGGAAGACCTGGCCCAATTGTTCCGCGTGGCGCTGGCCGAGTCGGGCAGTGCGGTCACGTTGGACGAAGAGATCGACCTGGCGCAGCGCTATCTGGCCATCGAACAACTGCGCTTTGGTGAACGGCTCAAGCTGGTGTGGGATCTGGACCCCGCCGCCGCCAGCGCCAGCGTGCCGCCGCTGGTGCTGCAGCCGCTGGTGGAAAACGCGGTGCGCCACGGCGTCGAGCCGGCACTGGCCGGCGGGCGCATCGTGGTCAGCACCCGCGCGGTGCGTGGCATGGCCATCGTGGTGGTCACCAACACCGTGGCCGACGCACCTGGGCGCGCCGGCAACGGCATTGCCCTGGCCAATGTGGCCGAGCGCCTGCGCCTGCTGCACGACGTGGCGGCCACGCTGCACTGCAGCGTCGAGCATGGGCTGTTCAATGCCCGCATCGAGGTGCCTTTGTGATGTTGGACGGCAGCACGCTGTCGCCGCCG
>JANNMP010000492.1:0-20640 GCA_031398015.1 Burkholderiaceae bacterium | reverse complement strand
ACACCATGGCCAAAGACTTTGCCGCGATGGAGGACAGCAACCGCTCGTCCAACCCGTCGATCCATGACATCTCCGACCCGGCACGCCGCAGCGTGTTGCGCGGTGGCCTGGGCATGGCCGCTGCCGGCCTGCTGGCGCCGCTGGCCGGCTGTGCGGCCATCGGCAGCACGGCCGGCACGCCGTTGCTGGGCTTCAAGAGCGTGGCCGTGGGCACCGCCGATGCCGTGGTCGTGCCCGAGGGCTACAGCGCACAGGTGATCGCCGCCTGGGGCGAGCCCTGCGGCCTGTCGGGCGAGAACGCGGCGTTCCGCTTCGACGCCGGCAACAGCGCAGCGCAGCAGGAGACGCAGATGGGCATGCACCACGACGGCATCCATTTCTTCCGCCACCCGCTGCAACCAGGCAGCAGCACGACCGGCCTGCTGGTGATGAACCACGAATACGCCGACGACGGCCTGCTGCACAGCGACGGCATGTTGACGTGGTCGGCCGAGAAGGTGAGGAAGGCGCAGGCCGCACACGGCGTGTCAGTGATCGAAGTCGAACAACAAGGCGGCCGCTGGCAGATCGTCAATCCCAGCCCCTGGGCACGCCGCATCACCGCTGCCACGCCGATGCAGTTCAGCGGCCCGGCCGCCGGCCATGCGCTGCTGCAGACCCGGGCTGACCCGGCGGGCCGGCGGCCGCTGGGCACGCTGAACAACTGCGCCAGCGGCATCACGCCCTGGGGCACCTACCTCACTTGCGAAGAAAACTTCATCTTCTACTTCAAGGGGCCCGAGGCGCCAGACGCGCACCAGGCGCGCTGGGGCCTGCGCAAGGGTGACCCGATCGGCTACCGCTGGCACGAGCACGACGAACGCTTTGACGCCAGCAAGCACCCCAACGAGCCCAACCGCTTCGGCTGGGTGGTCGAGATCGACCCGTATGACGCTAGCAGCGTGCCAATCAAGCGCACAGCCATGGGCCGGGCCGCGCGCGAGGGTGCCACGGTGGCGCTGACACGCGACGGCCGCGCCGTGGTCTACATGGGCGAAGACGCACGCTTCGAGTACATCTACAAGTTCGTCAGCCGTGACCGGATGGTGCCCGGCGGGGCCAAGGCCAATGCCGGCTTGCTGGACAACGGCACGCTGTACGCAGCGCGCTTTGACGCGGACGGCAAGGGCCGCTGGCTGGCGCTGGTGCATGGCCAAGGCCCGCTGACAACGTCCAACGGCTTTGCCCACCAGGGTGAGGTGTTGGTCAAGACCCGCCAGGCCAGTGACCTGCTGGGCGCCACCAAGATGGACCGCCCGGAATGGATCGACGTGGACAAGGCCGGCTGGGTGTACTGCACGCTCACCAACAACAGCAACCGCGGCGCGCCCAACCAGCCGGGCGTGGACGCGGCCAACCCACGCGCCAACAACACCATGGGCCACATCATCCGCTGGAAGGAAGATGGTGATTTCGACGGCACGCTGTTCCAGTGGAACCACTTCGTGCTGGCAGGTGACCCGGCGCTGGAACGCGCCGACGCCAAGGGCCAGGTCAAGGGCGACATCTTTGCCTGCCCCGACGGCCTGTGGGCCGATGCGCGTGGTGTGTTGTGGATCCAGACCGACATGTCCACCAGCGCCATGGGCAAGGGCGACCTGAAGAACCTGGGCAACAACATGATGCTGGCGGCCGACCCGGGCAGCGGCGAAGTGCGCCGCTTTCTGGTGGGGCCGGTGGGCTGCGAGATCACCGGCGCCACCGCCACGCCCGACGGGCGCACGCTGTTCATCAACATCCAGCACCCCGGCGAGAGCCCCAGCGAGCGCAGCGACCCGGCCAACCCGCGCCGCTTCAGCAACTGGCCCGACCAGCGCGCCGACGGCCGGCCGCGCAGCGCCACGGTGGCGGTGCGCAAGGACGATGGGGGGTTGATCGGGACTTGAGGTGGTGGTGGCAGGCCGGCATGGCCGGCTGGCGCCTGCGCTGTCGGCGCAGGCCCAAGGCGGCCAGGCCCACCAACCACAGCGCCCAGCGTTTTGGCTCCGGCACCGCCGCAGCCAGGCCCTGTGACATCACCGCTTGGATGTCGTCGGCGCTGAGCGCTCGGCTGTCGATGCCCACGCCATCGAGCAGGCCCACGCAATTGGCAAAGCAGCCCGCGCCCAATGTGTTCAGGCCACAGGCGTCGCAACCCGTTGCGCGGTTGCGGGCCGCCGATGCCTTCAACATGCCGTCCACGTACAGACTGGCAACACCACCCTGCGATCCAGCGCACGACATGCATTGTTTGGCAAATTGACGGTTGCCTGGCCGTCGAAACGCGGGACGAGCGGCATCAACTGCTGGACTGACCAGGCAACGAGCGCTCCCGGGAAAAGGTTGCTGTTGGACTGGGTGCAGCAGGCTGCGGCCTCAACACTGCACCGTCACCCGCATGAACGTGGCCTGGATCGCGATGGCACCGTCGCGGCTCTGGTTCTGCAGTGCTGCGCACGCGAGCCTTGGCGCTGCGGCCCGACCTGCCGCATGGCGAGCGCCTTTGGTTCTGGTTCTGGCTGATGACACATCAGGTCTATCGCGCCGATGCCGATGCCGCCCGCGATGCCATGGCACAGGCCCGCGAGATCGGCGACGAATCACGCCGGGCGCCGCCCTTCCTGGACTTCGTGCGCTGGGACGTGGCGCTGCTGTTGCAAGAGGGCCGCATCGCCGAGGCCCGCCAGATGCACACCCTGTTGCTGGAGCCGCAGCGCGCCACCGCATCACGCTTCACGCAGGCCTGCATCGACCTTGAATGGGTGCGCTGCGCCAACGAGGAAGGCCGCTTCAAGGAGGCCATTGCGCGTGGGCAGCAGGCCATGACAGTCTGCCGGGCGGCCGGCCATGATTGGTTGCAGGTGGTTCTGGGCCTGAGCGTCTGCTGCGCCCAGGCGCTGTCGAAGCGGCTGGACGATGGCTTCGAAACGCTTGCCGCGCTGCGCCGCCTGGAGCGGCCACGCGTTGCCGCTGCGGGTGGCGTCAGTGTTCGCGATCGAGGCACTGCTGCAGCTTGGCGCCGGCAACCGCCCGGCGGCGTTGGACGCGCTGGACCGCGCGATGCTGCTGCGGGGCTCAAGCGCCTACCTCTGGGGACCTGGGTGGAATCGGCCGGCCATTGCCTTGCTGGCCGCGTTTGCACTGGCCGAGGGCCGCTATGAGGTGGCGATGCGGCAGTTCATCACCGGCTTGCGCCTGGCACCGCCGTCGCCCGACGTGCCGAACTGGCCCTGGCCAGTTCGGTTGCGGGTGCTGGACGGCTTTGTGCTGGAGATTGACGCCGCCGAGGACTCATCGGCCAGCCGCAAGCCGCCCCATCGTCTGCTGGACCTGCTGAAGGTACTGGCCGGCTTGGGCGGCCAGCGCGTGCCGGTGCACGCGCTGTGTGATCGGGTGTGGCCAGAAGCGGATGGCGATGCAGCGCTGCGCTCGCTGGAGACCGGTTTGTCGCGGCTGCGCAAACTGCTGGGCAGCGACAGGGCGGTGCAGTCGCGCGCCGGCAAGGTCTCGCTGAACCCGGCCTGGGTGCACCTGGACCTGGCTGCATTCGAGCGGCACTGGCGCCAATGCACTGAGTCGAATAACTTCGGCGAAGCCTGGATTGTGGAGGCCGAATCTGCGCTGACACTGTACCGCCGGCCGCTGCTGTCCGGAGAACCCGTATCGCCCTGGCTGCTTGCCGAGCGGGCGCGCTGGCACCGGCGCTGGCGTGAGCTGGTCAACCGTCTGGCGGAACAGCATCGCCAGCGTGGCAATTTGCCAGCTGTGTTTCGGCTGCAGGTTCTTCTGGCCGACGACGGGTCTGAATGGACTTCAACCCCGCCATAGACAAGCTCGGATGAACCGGCGGTCCGTCGCACGGGCAATCTGGTGCAGACAGCGGCCGGGGCTTTGCAAGCCATCGGCATCGCACGACCCGGATTCAGACCGCAGGGGCCGGGCCCGGGCGCCGGGCTGCCAGTTGCCGCCGGCGCTGAAACAAGCATCACGCCGCAGGCTGGCCTGCCAAGTGTGGCTGTGTGACCAACGCCTGCCGGCGGCGGCCGGTGTTGCAGCTGTGGTTGCGCCTGAGGCGCCCACGGATGGGCTCGGCCTGCTGCGCCGCATCCGTGCGCTGCAGCCAGGCCTGAGGCTGGCGGCGATGCTGTCGGACGGTCCACCCCCGCCGGGTGGGCGGATCACCCGCAACAGCCGCTGTCGCAGCTAGGCAAGCCCGTGCGGCCGATGCGCCTGTGTGCGCTGCTGCCGGAAAGCGGTGCAAATGGGCTGCCCCGCCGGCCCAACTGCCCGCTTGCGCAGGGCACCTACCTACGCGCCGGCAAGTTGCAGGCTGCCGGATTTCAGTACCAGTCTTCGATCAACAACCCCGGCACCCGAGAGAACGCGCGCGTGTTGTGCGTCACCAGGGTGCAGCCATGGCGGCGCGCGGTGGCCGCGATCAGCAGGTCAGGCAGGCCGATGGGTGTGCCGGCAGCTTCCAGCGCCAGGCGGATGCGGGCGGCGTGGTCAGCGGCTTCGGCGTCGAAATCCAGTTGATGCATCGACTGCGCAAGCGACTCAAAGGCAGCGAGCTGTTGCCGCCGATTGACACGCAACAGCCCGAAGCGCGTCTCGAAAGCCACCATGGCAGGCAGCGCCAGCAAGCTCGGCCCCAACCTGCGCATTCGCTCGGCAACACCGCCTTGCTCGCGCATGGCGTAGCTGATGGTGTTGGTGTCAAGCGCAAACAGCATCAGATGTCACGCTCGGCATCAGCAGGCAAGCCCGCCCGCAACTCGTCCGCCAACGGAAAATCGGGGATCGAACCGAACAGCGCCAGGGCCGCCGGTGGCCACTCATTTGCCGTCGCGCGCCGGATCAGTTCGGCCACGAACTCGCTTTGCGACACCTGCCGCTGCGCGGCAGCGGCAAGCAACTTGGCGTGGGTCGATTCGTCAATGTCGAGCGTGATTTGGGCCATGTTGCCGTCTCCGGTTGCAGCCACAAGTCTATCGACCCGGTCCGGCCACCATGCGTCAAAACACCAGCGCCACACCCGTCTTCTGCTGCAACTCTTCAGCGCTGACGCCCGGCGCCAGCTCCACCACCTTCAGCCCGGCCGGCGTCACGTCCAGCACGCACAGGTCGGTGATGATGCGGTTGACCACGCCCAGGCCGGTGAGTGGCAGGTTGCACTCGGGCAGGATCTTCAGGTCGATGCTGCCGTCCTTCTTCTTGGCCACATGCTCCATCAACACCAGCACCCGGGCCACGCCGGCCACCAGGTCCATGGCGCCGCCCATGCCCTTGACCATCTTGCCGGGGATCATCCAGTTGGCCAGGTCACCCTTGGCGCTGACCTGCATCGCGCCCAGGATGCTCAGGTTGATCTTGCCGCCGCGGATCATCGCAAAGCTGTCGTGGCTGCCGAAGATGCTGCTGCCGGGCAGCGTGGTCACGGTCTGCTTGCCGGCGTTGATCAGGTCGGCATCGACCTCGCTCTCGTCGGGAAAGGCGCCGATGCCCAGCATGCCGTTTTCGCTCTGCAGCCAGACCTCGATGTCGGGCGCCACGAAGTTGGCCACCAGCGTGGGCAGGCCGATGCCCAGGTTGACGTAGAAGCCGTCCTGCAATTCCTGTGCGGCACGGGCCGCCATCTGGTCGTGGGTCCAGGCCATCTCAAGACTCCTGATGAGCCGCCTCGAAGGAGGCTTGCGCCCCCTTGGGGGGCAGTGAACGAAGTGAACGTGGGGGGCAACATCTCAAACTCCCTTCGGGTTCTGTTTGGTGGTGCGCTTCTCGATGCGCTTCTCGGGCGTGGCGTTGAGCACCAGCCGGTGCACGTAGATGCCCGGCAGGTGGATGGCGTCCGGGTCCAGGCTGCCGGTCTCGACGATTTCTTCCACCTCCACCACGCTCAGCCTGCCGGCCATGATCACCGCCGGGTTGAAGTTGCGTGCGGTACGGCGGAACACCAGGTTGCCACTCTTGTCGGCCTTCCAGGCCTTGCCCAGTGCCACATCGGGCACCAGCGCGCGCTCCATCACGTAGCTGCTGCCGTCGAACTCACGCAGCTCCTTGCCCTCGGCCACCAGCGTGCCCACGCCGGTCTTGGTGAAAAAGGCCGGGATGCCGGCGCCACCCGCACGCAGCTTCTCGGCCAGCGTGCCCTGGGGGGTGAACTCCAGCGCCAGCTCACCGGCCAGATATTGGCGCTCGAACTCCTTGTTCTCGCCCACGTAGCTGCTGATCATCTTGCTGATCTGGCGTGTCTCCAGCAGCTTGCCCAGGCCGAAACCATCAACACCGGCGTTGTTGCTGATCACGGTGAGGTTCTTCTTGCCGCTGTCGCGCAGCGCGTCGATCAGCGCCTCGGGGATGCCACACAGGCCGAAGCCGCCGACGGCCAGCAACTGGCCATCGTTGACGATGCCGGCCAGCGCAGCCGCCGCACTGGGGAAGATCTTGTTCATCGGGTTGCCCTTTGCAGGATGTGGGGTGACGCTGAAACCGGCGCACAGCGTACTACTTAAGCCATTACGTAGGGGTTACGTAAGATCGCCTACGCCCGCCCCGCCAACCCTGGAGCCTTGCCGATGGCCGCCGCACCCCTGCTGGACCTGCCCACGCTGCAAGCCATGCTGACCGACCTGGTGGCGCCCTGGGTGACGCACCTGAACCTGCGCGTGCTGCAGGCAAGCCCCGGTGAGGTGATGCTGGCCCTGCCGATCGTGCCGCTGCAGGTGCATGTGGGCGGTGTGCTCTGCGGCCAGGCGCTGATGGCCGCCGCTGACACGGCGATGATCCTGGCGATCAGCAGCCAGCTGGGCGGCTTCCAGCCGATGACCACGGTGCAGTTGCAGACCAGCTTTCTGCGCCCCATCACCGGCAGCCGCACTGAGCCTGCCGGTGAGGCCAAGGTGATCGGCCGCGTGCTGCGCTTGGGCAAGACGCTGGTGTTCGGCGAGGTCGAGGTGCTCGACACCAGCGGCAAGCTGGCGGCGCACGCCACCACCACCTACGCGCTGCTGTGAAAGCCGCTGCCGCGCCGGCGCTGGACTACCGCACCGCGTTCGACCTGGCGCCCATCGGCCTGGTGTTGAGCCGCCAGCGGCAGATCGTCGATTGCAACCAGCAGCTGCTGTCGATGTTCGGCGCGCAGCATGGCCAGTTGCTGGGCTGCAGTTTCGAGGTGCTGTACCCCACGGCCGCTGAATTCGAGCGCACTGGCGCGCGCATCGTGGCCAGCCTGGATGCGCGTGGTTGGTATGCCGATGACCGGGTGATGAAGCGGCTGGACGGCCCGGCGCGCGGCGAGCTGTTCTGGTGCCATGTGACAGGCCGCGCGCTCGACCCGGCGTTACCCCACGCCGCCGGCATCTGGGCATTCGAAGACCTGTCGGCCAAGCGCAAGCTGAAGGTGGACTTCACCGCACGTGAACGCGAAGTCGCCGCGCTGCTGATCGACGGCCTCACCAGCAAACAAATCGGCAAACGCCTGGCCATCAGCCCGCGCACGGTGGATGTGTACCGCGCCAGGCTGATGCGCAAGCTGGGCGCGGCCACCACGCCGGAGTTGGTGAACAAGCTGCTGGCTGGGTGATGACAGAGCAGGTCAGGCGGTTGGCGCGAGGCCGGGGCGGCGCACTTCAAAGGTACAAGACCCGCCCGGCGCGGCGCGGTCGCGCCGACAGCAACCCATCAAAACTTGTTCGGCCCCATGTAGCCAAACAAGAACCCGGCCACCTTGCGCATCTGGATCTCCTCTGACCCTTCCGTGATGCGGTAACGCCGGTGGTGGCGGTAGATGTGCTCGAACGGCTTGTGGCGGCTGTAGCCGATGCCGCCGTGCACCTGCATCGCCCGGTCGGCGGCCTCGCACACCAGGCGGTTGGCCCAGTAGTTGCACATCGAGACCTTGTCGCTCAGCTTCTTCTCCACCTCGGGGTGCGGCATCTGGTCCATCTCCCAAGCCGTCTTGCGGATCAACAGGCGCAGCATCTCCACCTGCGTGGCCAGTTCCACCAGCGGGAACTGGATGCCCTGGTTGCGCGCCAGTTCTTCGCCAAAGGGCTTGCGCTCGCGCGCGTATTTCACGCTCTCGGCCACGCAGAAGGCGGCGGCGCCCAGGCTGCTGGCGGCCTGGCGGATGCGGTTCTCGTGCACAAAGCTTTGTGCCAGCGGCAGGCCGCGGCCTTCTTCACCAAACATCGCATCAGCCGGCACCCACACATTGGTGAAGCTCACCCGTGGGTGGTCAGTCGGCATGTTGAAGGTCCAGAGGTATTCCTCGATCTTCACGCCCGGGTTGTCGCAGGGCGTGAGAAAGCAGGTGATGCCCTTGGCGTCACCGGGCTTGCCGCTGGTGCGGGCAAACAGCGCGCAGTGGGTTGCCGTGTGCATGCCGGTGGTCCACATCTTCTCGCCATTGATCAGCCAGCCGTCCACGCCGTTGCGGGCCTCGCGCACCGCCTTGGTCTCCATGTGGGTGGCGTCGCTGCCGTGGTTGGGCTCGGTCAGGCCGAAGGTGATGCGGGTCTTGAAGGCCAGTTGGCCGCTGATGAACTGCTCTTTCTGCGCCTGTGTGCCAAAGTCGCGCAGCATCACGATGATGGGGAAGTTGCCCACCACCGAGTGCTCGTTCTGCAGGTCATTGAACAGGCCCAGGCCCTTGGCTGCAAGGTGGTCGCGGATCACGCTCATCCACAGGTTGCCGATCTCCTGGCCGCCAAACTCCTTGGGCAGGCTCATGCGGTAGAAGCCGGCCTTGTCGGCGATCTTCTTGGCCTGCTGCAGCAGCGCTTCCCATTCGGGGCGCGGCAGGCCCTGGTTGTCAAAGTCAGTGCGGGCCCATTCACGGCGGTGGTCGAAGAAGCGCTCGTTGTCGTCCTGGGCCTGCAGCGGCTTGATTTCCTGGTCGATGAAGCGGTCGATGTTCTTGAGCAACTCGCTGAGTTCGGGGGGGATGTTGAAGTCCATGCTGTCTCACTCCTGAGGGGTTTGGGGGCTTGATGCACGCTGCTGCAGCGCGCGGCGATAAGGGGCATAACTCGGCTGGTCGATGGCCAGTTTGTCCAGCGTGCTGGCCCACAGGTGCTCACGCAGCGCCGAGTTATGGTCATCGATGGCGCCGCTGCGGATGGCCAGCGCCAGCTCGGCTTCCAGCGCGGCCAGGCTGCCGCTGTGTTGCAGCAGCGAGCGCAGGCGGGCGATGGCCTGGGCATCGGCGCTGGGGCCCAGACGCGCTTCGCGCGCCGCCAGGTCCACCGCGTTGGCGGCCACACGGGCCTGGAACACTGCGGCCGGCGGCAACTGGGGCATCAGCACCTCGCGCAGCAGCTTGGCCACTGCGTCCAGCAGCGCCGGGGCTTGGGGATGGTCAAGCACAGGCGTCCTCCGAATCGAGCAGGCGCAGCAAGTCAATCTGGTTCTCCGACACACGCCGGGCAATCATGGCGCGCTCGACTGTTGCATCACGCCCGCTCTCGAACCAATCGCGCATGCCGGCGCAGCCTAGGCCCCAGCGCAAGCTGCCGGCGGCTTGCCACCAGCGCACACGGTGTGCATCCACCGGCTCGCCGGTGCTGGCCTGCCAGGCGGCAAACAACTCGCTGCGCTGGCCCAGGCCGGCCACCGGTTGCTCGATCTGGCCGAAGCGCCATGGCGGCAGGCACACCCAGGCCAGGTCTTCGGCCGGGTCACCCAGGTGGGCGATCTCCCAATCGAGCACGGCGCGCAGGCCCCCATCAGCACCCGGCCCGACGATCACATTCCCAAGGCGGAAATCACCATGCACCAGGCGCAGCGTGGTGGGCTCGGCGGGCAGATGGCGTTGCAGCCAGCGCAGCGCAAATTCAAACACCGCATCGGGCTGTGGCAAGCCAGCGCAGCGCCGCTGTAACGCTGCCAGCGTGGCCGCCGTGCTGCGCATCGGCAAATCAGGCAACACAGCCAGCGGCACGCGGTGCAGCGCGCCGGCTGCCTGGCCCAGCTGGCGCACCAGCAGCGCGCGGGCGTCGGCGAATGCAGCATCGCGCTGGATCTTGCGGGCGATGGTTTCGCCGGCAATGCGCGTCATGATGAAACCGTCGCCAATGCCATCGGCCGGCGTCAGTGTGTGCAGCACCTCGGCCACCGGCACGCCGCTGCCGGCCAGCGCTTTCACAAGCGCCGCTTCCAGCGGCAGGCTCAGTGACTCATTGCCACGCAGGCCGCCGGGTGAGCGGCGCAGGATCAGCGGGTGGCTGAAGCCATCTCCCTCGGCGTCGAATGACCAGGTCTGCAGCGTGGCGCCGGCTGAGAGCCGTTGCAGGCCAACGATGCGCTGGGCGCGTGGCAGCAGACGCGGCAGCAGTGTCTGCAGCCCGGCCTGCAGCGCGGCTTGCTGCGCCTGTGGCTCGTCGCTCACGGCGCCACGCGCCCCAGGTCGTGCGGCGGCATGTCGGTGGACACCCGGCCAGGAAAAGCCGGTGCGCGCTTCTGCAGGAAAGCAGCCACACCTTCACGCACATCGGGCCCGGCGCCCAGTTGCAGGTTGATGGCGGCGGCCAGGCTCAGCAGGCCCCAGGGGTCGGGCTCGGCCGCAAAGCGCCACAACAACTGGCGGGTGATGGCGGTGGCCACCGGCGCGGTGTGGTCCACGATCTCGCGGGCAATCTCCATGGCCTTGGGCAGCAAAGCCTCAGGCGCCACTGCCGGCTCGATCAGGCCACCGCGCGCGGCTTCGTCGGCGTCAAACACCCGGCCTGAATAACACCAGCGCAGCGCCTGTGGCAGGCCCACGATGCGTGGCAAGAACCAGGCGCTGCCAGCCTCGGGCACCAGACCACGGCGGGTGAACACGCAGCCAAAGCGCGCACCGGTGGCCGCCAGGCGGATGTCCATCGGCAGCGTCAACGTCAGGCCCACGCCCACGGCCGCGCCGTTGATGGCGGCAATGCTGGGCTTGCGGCATTTGAAGATGGCCTCGATGAAGCCGCCGCTGGGGCGCGGCTGGCCAACGCCGGCCTGGCCAGCGTCGCCAAACAGCTTGTCGGCATCACCAAAACTGCCAGCGCCGGCCGAGATGTCAGCCCCGGCGCAAAACGCCCGGCCCGCGCCGGTGACGACGACCACCCGCACCGCGTCATCAACATCGGCGCGCTGGAATGCGGCGGCCAGCTCGCGGCCCATCTGCGCGGTGTAGGCATTGAGCTTGTCGGGGCGGTTCAGCGTGACCAGCAACACGCCGTTGTCCAGCGTGGTGGTGGTCTGCGGTGGCATCGGGTCCATCGGCGCTCCTGGATTGCTGGGCGGGTTTGGCCGGGCCTTGCTGTCCACAACCCGCATGCCCACCGCCCGCATGATGATGCGGCGCGCGCCTGGGCCGCTGATGTCTCTTGAGCGACGGCAGCCGCCGGCAGCCGCGCCGCACACTGCGCTGCACTTGCTGCCCTGTTGGACCACCGCCATGGACTTCGATTTTTCGCCCGACCAGCACGCGCTGAAAGACCAGTTGCGCCGCTATCTGGCCGACCACTGCCCCAGCAGTGCAGTGCGCGCTGTACTCGACGGCCCGCAAAGCCACGACGCCAAGCTGTGGCTGGGCCTGGGTGCCCAGGGCTGCCTGGGCGCGGCCGTGCCCGAGGCCCTGGGTGGCAGCGGCGCCGGCCACATGGAACTGTGCGTGGTGGCCGAAGAGCTGGGCCGCGCGCTGGCGCCGGTGCCGTTTGTCTCATCCATCGGCCTGTGCGCCGAACTGCTGCAGCGCGCCGGCAGCACAGCACAACAGCAGCGCTGGCTGCCCGGCCTGGCCAGCGGCGCACTGATCGGCACGCTGGCATGGGCTGAGCGGCCAGGGCGGGTGACGCCGGCCAGCATCACCTGCAGCACCAGCAACGGCCGCCTGAGCGGCAGCAAACAACCGGTGGCCGACGGCGACATCGCCGACCTTGCGGTGGTGGCCACGCGTGACGGCACCGACGAGGCGTTGTCATTGCACCTGGTTGACCTGCGCGCCGGCGGTGTGCAACGCAGCGCACTGCCCGGCATCGACCCCACCCGCAGCCAGGCCCGCATCGATTTCAGCCGCGCCGAGGCCGAGCCCCTGGGCCTGCCAGGCGACGGCCAGGCCCTGCTGCGCACCGCACTTGACCGCGCTGCGGTGTTGATGGCATTCGAGCAAGTGGGCGGCGCCGACAAAGCCCTGCAAACCGCCTGCGACTACGCGCAAGAGCGTTTTGCCTTCGGCCGGCCCATCGGCAGCCTGCAGGCCATCAAGCACATGCTGGCCGACATGTATGTGTCGGCCACGCTGGCGCGGTCCAACGCCTACCACGGCGCCTGGGCACTGGACACCAACGCGCCCGAGTTGGCCGAGGCCGCTGCCGCCGCGCGCGTGAGCGCCACCCAGGCCTACCTGCATTGCGCACGCAACAACATCCAGGTGCATGGCGGCATGGGGTTCACCTGGGCCTTTGATTGCCACCTGCACTTTCGGCGCGCCAACGCGCTGGCCGTGGCGCTGGGCAGCCAAAGTGAATGGGAAGACCGCTTGATTGACCGGCTGGTGGCGCGCCGCGCGACCTGACCGGCCAGCACAGCTCGCCCACTTCCAGCGTTAGGACATTGACATGAACTTCGATGACACCGCACAGGAAGCCGCCTTCCGCGCCGAGGCGCGGGCCTGGATCCAGGCCAACGCGCCGCACCACCTGCATGGCCAGCTGGCGCTGGCCGGCTTTGGCCAACCCGCGCTGCAGCAAGGTGACGTGCTGGCCGAGAGCAAGGCCTGGCAGGCCAAGAAACACGCCGCCGGCTGGGCCTGCCTGCACTGGCCGGTGGCCTATGGCGGCCGTGGCGCCAGCCCCATCGAGCGGGTGATCTGGCAGCAGGAGGAAGGCGTGTACGGCAAGCTGGCCGGTGTGTTCATCATCGGCCAGGGCATGATCGCGCCGACACTGATGGCCTATGCGGCTGAGCCGCACAAGCAGCGCTTCTTGCCGCCGCTGGCATCGGGTGCCGAGGTCTGGTGCCAGTTGTTCAGCGAGCCGGCCGCCGGCTCAGACCTGGCCGGCCTGCGCACCCGGGCCGAGTTGGTGGCCGGCAATGACGGCGGGCACTGGGTCATCAACGGCCAGAAGATCTGGACCAGCGGCGCGCACTACAGCGACCACGGCATGGTGCTGGTGCGCACCGACCCCACGGCGGCCAAGCACGACGGCCTGACGATGTTCTTCTTCGACATGAAGAGCCCCGGCGTGGAGGTGCGGCCGATCAAGCAGGTCAACGGCCAGTCGGGCTTCAATGAGGTGTTCTTCACCGACCTGCGCATCCCCGACCACCAGCGCCTGGGCGCGGTTGGCCAGGGCTGGCGTGTGTCATTGACCACGCTGATGAACGAGCGCCTGTCCATTGGCGCCGGCATGCCCACCGGCTTCCCCGAGCTGCTGGACTTCTGCTGCGAATTCGTCATCGGTGAACCTGGCCGACCCCGCCTGGCTATCGACGACCCCGCGGTGCGCGGCAAGCTGGCCAACTGGGCGGTGCGCACCAGCGGGCTGAAGTACACCGCCTGGCGCAGCATCTCGGCATTGAGCCGGGGCCAGACGCCGGGGCCGGAAAACGCCATCGGCAAACTGGTGGCCGGCAGCACGCTGCAGGAGATTGCCGCGTTTGCGCTCGACTTGCAGGGCATGTCGGGCGTGCTGGTGGATGCCGCGCAGCCGAGTGCGGCGGCACGTTTTCAGGCCATGTTGCTGCGCGCGCCAGCCACCCGCATCGAGGGTGGCACCGACGAAATCCTGCGCAACATCATTGCCGAGCGGGTGCTGGGCCTGCCGGCTGACATGCGGGCTGACCGGGGCATGCCGTTCAACCAGATTCCGACGCGGGTGGGGTGAGCCAGTCGTCGACCTGCAAGCCAGGCACACGCTGAAACTCACGCAGGTTGTGCGTGACCAAGGTCAGCGCTTGCGCACGCGCATGCGCTGCAATGAACAAGGCATGGCTGCCGATGGGCGTGCCGGCTGATTCCAGCGTGGCACGGATTTCGGCGTAGTGCTGGTCAGCCGGTGGCTCGAACGGCAGCACTGCCAAACTGCCGAGCAGCGCTTCGACCCGCTTGGTCAGACTGTCAGAGGCCTTGCGCCTGGCACCAAAGCGCAATTCACAAGCCACCACGATGCTGGTGCACAGGGCATCGCCCGCCATGCTCCCCACACGCTGCGCCAACGCACCGCGCGGGTTGCGGATCAATTCAGACAGCACATTGGTGTCCAGCATCCAGGCCGGCGCGGCCATCAGAGTGCCGGGCGTTGCTGCGGCGGTGGGTCGTCCACGTCAGGCAACGTCTCGTCCAGCGGCTCCCAGGATGCCAACAGTTCTGCCAGCGTGTTCTTGCGGATGGGTATGAGGATGAGCCGGTCACCATCCTTGCGCACCAGCACTTCGGTGCCTTCGAGCTCAAATTCACGCGGGATGCGCACGGCCTGGTTGCGGCCGTTGCGGAACAGCGCTGCATGGCGTTCAGTCATGTGGACCTCCGAGCGAACAGAATTGGCATAGGCCGAAGCCTGTGCTCAAGCGTTCCATGCGTCAACCAACACGCGACACCAACACGCGTCTCGCTGCTGGCATGGGCGTGGCTGGCCCGGTACCGCGCGCCCGCGAAGCGTGCCTGCACCCCTTGCCCAAACCCTCACCTCGCCAGCAGCGCCCGGATATGCTGCGGCACCGCCACCGACTTCTGCGCCTTGAAGTCCGTCCACACCACGGTGGCGCCACCGCTGGCATGCACCACGCCGGGCATGTCCACGCGCTCCAGCGTGGCGTAGGTGTCGATGCTGCTGCGGCCAACGCCAGCCACGTAGTGCCGGGCCAGCACATCGCCCGGATACTCCAGCTGGCGGATGAAGTTGCAGAAGGCGTTGACGATGATCGGCCCGCTGCCTTGCCCGTTGGACAGGCAGCCGATGTGGCGGAACCAGTCGATGCGCAGCGTCTCCAGGTAGCGGAAGTAGCTGGCGTTGTTGACATGGCCCATTGCGTCCATGTCGCCCCAGCGGATGGGGATCAGCATTTCGTAGGTCAGGCGCTTGGCCTCGGGGATGTCGAAGCGCATGCCGCTCAAGCTGCGGGTTGGGTCGGGTTGTCTGTGGTGGTGTCAGTGGCGATGCCCAGCTCAGCCGCCATGCGCTGCACCAGCGCGCGCAAGGCCGCCAGCTCGCTGCCCTGGCGCGCCAGCTCGGCCCGCTGGCCGGCCAGCTCGTTTTTCAGCGCCACCAGTTCACCCACGTTGATGGCATCGTCATCGCTGCCGCCCACCGCAGCGGCGCTGGCGCCGGCCGTCATCAACACCTCGCCGCACAGCAGGTGCGCCCAGCGTGGTTCACGCGCGCCGGGCGCGCGCGCCAGCAGCAGCACACGCGGCGGAAAGCGCTCGGCCAGTTCGTTCAAGAAGCCCTCAACCGCCGAGATGTCGGCAAAGCGGTGCAGCCGCTCGGCATTGGCGCGCAGCTCGGCCACGGTCTGCGGGCCGCGCAGCATCAGCACCGCCAGCAGCGCAGCGGCAGCCCCCGGCACGTTCAGCCCACGTGGCGCGTTGTGTTCGTACTTGCTGACACGCCCGCCGCTGGTCTCGAACACCAGGCTCATGCTTTTGAGGCCGTCGATGGCGGCCAGAATGTCTGATTCACTGGCATTGAGCACCGGGTCGCGGGCAGTCTTCTGGTTGCAGCCGGCCACCAGTGAATTCAGCGACAACGGATAGGTGTCGGGCACGGTGGCGTGCTTTTCGACCAGCACGCCCAGCACGCGGGCTTCCAGCGGGGTCAGCGCACGCGCCACGGCATCGGCCCTTGCTGGTCAGACACCAAAACCATCGTCGGCGCTCAGCACCGCGCCATTGATGAAGTGGCTTTCATTGGCGCACAGCATCACCAGCGCGGCGTCCAGATCACTGGGCTTGCCCACGCGCTTGCGCGGTGTCATGGCCACCAGCTTCTGGCCGGCCTCGGTGGCCCAGTGGTGGTGGTTGATTTCGGTGTCGATGTAGCCCGGGCACAGCGCGTTGACGTTGATGCCGAACTTGCCCCACTCCAGCGCCATCGAGCGCGTCATGTGGATCACTGCGGCCTTGCTCATGCAATAGACGCCGATCTGGCCCAGCACCTTCATGCCGGCCATCGACGCCACGTTGACGATGCGTCCGCCGGTGAAGGTGCCTGGCGCCGCACCACGGCTGCGCGCGATCATGCGCTTGGCCACCTCTTGCGCCACAAAGAATGCGCCCTTGGTGTTGGTGCCCATCACGTAGTCGAAGTCTTCGGGGCTCACGTCGACCAGCTTCTGCGTGGTGCTGACACCGCTGTTGTTGACCAGGATGTCGATGGTGCCCATCTCGGTCTCGGCATGGGCCACGGCTGATTTGATGCTGTCGTGGTCGGTCACGTCCAGCGTCACCACATGAGCGTCGCCGCCGTCGGCTTCGAGTTCGGCACGCAGGGTCTTGAGCCGGTCGACCCGGCGCGCAGCCAGCACCACGGCAGCGCCGGCACGGCTGAGCGTGCGCGCAAACTGCTCGCCCAGCCCGCCCGATGCACCGGTGACAAAGGCCACACGGCCGGAGAGATCGAGGTTGTAGCTCATGGTGATTGCCCGGCAGCACAGCGGTGAACGATGGTCTGGAACCAGCCCCTGCCAGCCCCTTCAAATGACGATAGCACGCGGCTTTGTGGCGGCATCAGTGGAACAGCGGGCGCATGCCCAGCCCGGCACCCGCTGGCTAGAATGTGGGCCTGTTGCCGTACCCCGCCCAGGGCGTTGCAGCCGCCCCCAACACACAGGAAGAACGGGATGACACCGCAGGAGATCTTGGCCCAGCACGGCCCACGCGAGGCGATGGAATACGACGTGGTGGTGGTCGGTGGCGGCCCCGGTGGCATGGCCACCGCCATTCGCCTGAAACAGCTGGCGGCCACCCAGGGCCGCGAGATCTCGGTGGTGGTGCTTGAGAAAGGCAGCGAGCCCGGCGCGCACATCCTGTCGGGCGCGGTGATGGACCCACGCGCCATCACCGAGCTGGTGCCCAACTGGCGTGACCTGGGCGCGCCGCTGCACCAGCCTGTCACCGGTGATGTGCTGCTGCAATTGGCCGAAGACGGCACTGCCACCATCCCCGATTGGCTGATGCCCACCTGCTTTCACAACGAGGGCAACTACGTCATCAGCCTGGGCGCGGTGGTCAAGTGGCTGGGCGGGCAGGCCGAAGGCCTGGGCGTGGAGGTGTTCCCCGGCTTCACCGCCGCCGAGGTGCTGTACGACGACCAGGGTCGCGTGCGCGGCGTGGCCACCGGCAACCTGGGCGTGGGCAAGGACGGTGAACCCACCGAGAACTTCCAGCTCGGCATGGAGCTGCTGGGCAAATACACCGTGTTTGCCGAAGGCGCGCGTGGCCACCTGGGCCGCCAGCTGATCGCCAAGTACAAGCTGGATGCCGGGCGCGACCCGGCCACCTATGCCATCGGCATCAAAGAGCTGTGGGAGGTGCCGGCTGACCGTGCCCAACCCGGCCTGGTGCTGCACTCCAGCGGCTGGCCGATGACCGACGGCAGCTTCGGTGGAGGTTTTCTCTACCACCTGCAAGACAACAAGGTGACGCTGGGCTATGTGCTGGGGCTGGATTACCAGAACCCCTGGATGAGCCCGTTCGACGAGATGCAGCGCTGTAAGACGCACCATGCCATCCGCGCCCACATCGACGGTGGCAAGCGCCTGGGCTATGGCGCGCGCGCCATCAACAACGGCGGCCTGCAAAGCCTGCCCAAGCTGGTGTTCCCGGGCGGTGCGCTGGTCGGCTGCGACGCTGGCTTCATGAACGCCGCGCGCATCAAGGGCAGCCATGCCGCCATCAAGACCGGCATGCTGGCCGCCGAGGCCGTGGCCGAGGCCCTGGCCGCCGGCCGCAGCCATGACGAGCTGAGCGCCTACCCAGCAGCGTTCGAGGCCAGCTGGCTGCATGCCGAGCTGATGCAGACGCGCAACTTCAAGCCCTGGTTCAAGAAGGGCCAGACCGTGGGCACGTTGATGACCGGCATCGAGCAATGGCTGATGCCCAAGCTGAAGTGGGTGCCACCCTGGACCATCCACAACACAACGCCTGACCATGCCAAGCTGCTGCCGGCGGCCGAGTGCCGCAAGATCGACTACCCCAAGCCCGACGGCGTGATCAGCTTCGACAAACTCAGCTCGGTGTTTGTCAGCAACACCAACCATGAAGAAAACCAGCCCGCGCATCTGACGCTGAAAGACGCCAGCGTGCCGGTGGCCATCAACCTGGCCACCTACGCCGGGCCCGAGAGCCGCTACTGCCCGGCTGGTGTGTATGAGTACGTGAAGAACGACGACGGCAGCGACCGCCTGCAGATCAACGCGCAAAACTGCGTGCACTGCAAGACCTGCGACATCAAGGACCCGACGCAGAACATCGTGTGGGTCACGCCCGAAGGCGGCGGCGGGCCGAACTACGCGGGCATGTAGGGCTGGCATGCAGCGCTGGCATGCAGCGCTGCATGAAGCGCTGGCCGGGCCTTGCGGGCCCGGGGTGGAACTGGCCCCGGTTCCAGGCGCTGATGCCGGCTTGGGCGGGCGAGGCCGGGCGAACAATCAGCTCCACCCATGACAGCGCCCAGCACCCACACGGTGGCCGCGCGTGTGGTGGCCTGGCACAACCGCCACCCACTCGCGCGCCGCATTGACGCATCGCAGGTGCACAGCATCGGCGAGGTGCGCTTGCCGTTTGTGAGTGCAACTGCGGTGAGCGCCAGTGCCGTCATTGGCGGCGCCGCCAGCGCCGATGCCGTGCACACCCAACTGCAGCCCGGGGCACCGTTGCCTGCGGCGACCGGCCCGTCACTGGCCCAGGCCCTGGCGGCGCGCGGCGCGCGCGCAACCGCCGACGCCCACGCCATCCCCGGCCTGGAGGTGCAGACGCTGCAGCCCGACGACAGCCCTGCGGCCGGGCCGGCGCTGGACCTGGCGCTGGATGATGACGACGACGACGACGGCGAAGCAGCACTGGTGATCCCGCTGCTCGACGGGGAAGACCCACCAGCCGCCGCCGACGCTGCCCCGGCTGCCGATGCCGGCACGGTGGCATCCACCGCAACAGCGGCTGCGCCGGCTGCACCCAACGCACGAACTGCCGCAACAACATCGGCAACAACATCCGCAACAACATCCACAACAACTGCCGCAACAACTGCCGCACCGGCTGACGTACCACCCGCCGCACCACCGGCCGCCCCGGCCGCAGCCCACCCGGCGCCGGTGGGCGGGCTGCTGCAGGCGCTGCGACGGCTGTTCAGCGGCCGGCAAGACGGCCTGCCGCCGCTGCGCGCGGCCTTCAGCCGCGACTTCATCTGGCCATTGCGGCCGGCGCAGGTGGCGCGCTGGGCCCAGCGCCATGGCCAGGCCCAGCCGCTGGCGCCGGCCGATTGGCCGCAGCGCTGCGTCGACGCCGACCGCGCCCGCCTGGCCAGGCTGCGCCAGCAAGGCCGCGCCCATGATGTGCCGCTGCATGTGCTGACTGCGGCCATCGGCGTCGGTGACCGCCGCATCCGTGTGCTGTTGGGCGCCGACGGCAGCGTGCTGGGCCCACGCGCCTACAGCCGCGGCCGCGTGGGTGGCGCAGCCGCCGTGCTCTGCCTGGGCTTGATGGGCGCGGGCTGGGGCTTGCGGCCACTGCAGGCGCCGCCAGCAGCAGACCAGCCAGCGGCGCAGGCGGCACCAGCAGCATCCAGCACGGTTGCGCCGGTCACCGTGTCAGCGTCAGCAAGTGCAGCATCCAAGGCACACACCGACACACACGCCAGCACACCCGCCAGCGCGCCGGCAATCGGCCCGCCGCCGCTGGCCCACGCAGCCAGCGCCACCGCGCCGGACAACAGCGCGTCAGCGCCGGCTGCCGACATCCGCCCGGCGCTGAGCGAGACACAGAAAGAAACCGCGCGCGCGCAGTCGGCCCTGCTGCGGGGTGAGACGCCAGCAGCCACCGCGCCGCAGCCTGGCGACGGCCCGGTCTATGCCGTGATCAGCCGTGCCAGCCGCCAGCATGACACCGCCGCCGGCAATCTGGCGCTGATGCGCGCCGCCGCAGAGCGCCTGGGCAGCGACGCGCCCGGGCACCGTGAGCTGCTGGAAAGCCAGGGCGAATGGCGCGCTGCCTGGTGGCCATTCACCACCATGGTCGACGCCGAGCGCGCGCGGGTGATGTTGATCGGCAAGGGCCTGAAAGCCGAGGTCGTCAGCTTCTGACCGGGCCAGCGCCGGGCAGCGGCGGCGGGCGCCGGCGCAAGCCCAGCCACACCACCGTGGCCACCACCAGCAGGCCGCCGGCCACCTGCACCGCCGCAATGCGCTGGCCCAGCAGGGCCCAGGCCAGCACCAGCGCAAACACCGGCTCGATGTTCATGATCGCCGAGTTGCCCACCACGCCCAGCTTGGGCAGCACGGTGAACATGATGGTGAAGGCAGTTCCATAGAGGAACGTCAGCAAAAGCAACCATCGCGGATTGCGCAATTGGGATGATCTGGAACTGGCGCGGCTTGCCCTGTGATGGTGCGCGCATTCCGCTCTTTGAAAGGACTTTGAAATGGAAACACCAG
>JANNMP010000409.1:0-4640 GCA_031398015.1 Burkholderiaceae bacterium | reverse complement strand
GGCCTTCAGTCCACCGCCCGGCGCCCGCGCCGACTGGACAGCGCTGTGTGCGCTGGTCAGCGGCTTGCAGGGCAACGCCAGCCCTTGGCCGGTGGAGATCGACGCGGTGCGCGCCTGGTACACGCCGCACTTGCAGCGCCTGCATCGCGACAGCGCGGCGGTGCGCCAGCTCGACCTGGACCAGCTGCAGCGCCTGGCTGCCCACCAGCCCAGCCGTGAGCGCTTTCTGACTGACTTGACGCTCGACCCACCTGAGGCCAGCAGCGACGAATCAGGCCTGCCGCACCAGGATGAGGACTATCTGATCATCTCCACCATCCATGCCGCCAAAGGCCAGGAATGGGACGCAGTGACGGTGCTCAATGTCATCGACGGCTGCCTGCCGGCTGACCTGGCCACCGGCAGCGCTGCGGCCATCGCCGAAGAACGGCGGCTGTTGCATGTGGCGATGACCCGTGCCCGCCACCACCTGGCGCTGCTGGTGCCGCTGCGTTTTCATATCAGCCAGCAGCACCGCCTGGGTGACCGCCACTTGTACGGCGGTCTGAGCCGCTTCATGGCGCCGGGTGTGGTGGCGTTGTGTGAGCCGATCAGTGGCGATGCGGCGGTGCCGGATGGGCCACCCGCCTTGGTCTGGGCAACACCACGCATGGCGCTGAACCTGGGCAGCGCCTGGGATTGATGCGTCACAGCCAGGACAACCAGCCACCCGCCGCCAGCGGCACACTGCGCGCCATGAGCAAGCACCCTTTCGACCAGGCCATCGCGCTGGCGCCACTGGCCGGCGACAGCACCAGCGGCGCATTCAGCGGCCACACCAGCGCCGCCTACTGGAACATGATCGGCCCGTTCGGCGGCATCACGGCGGCCATCGCGCTCAACGCCGTGTTGCAGCACCCGCAGCGGCTCGGTGAGCCGGTGGCGCTCACCGTCAACTACGCCGGCCCGGTGGCCGACGGCGCTTTCACCGCCCGCGCCAGGCCCGTGCGAACCAACCGCAGCACCCAGCACTGGCTGGTGGAGCTGCTGCAGGCCGATGCCAGCGGCGCCGAGCAGCTGAGCACCACCGCCACCGTGGTGACCGCCGTGCGCCGCGCCACCTGGGGCGGCAGTGACGCACCGATGCCCAGCACGCCAGCCGCCGATGCCCTGCCCCGCGCGGTGCGCCCCGGCAATGCGGTGGCCTGGCTGCAGCGTTATGAGGTGCGCCTGGTGGCCGGAGATTTCCCCAGCGTGTGGGACGGCAGCACCGGCGCCAACAGCCAAAGCTGCTGGTGGCTGCGCGACGACCCACCGCGGCCGCTGGACTTTGTTTCGCTCACCGCGATGGCCGATGTGTTCTTCCCGCGCATCTGGCTCAAGCGCGCCAGCCGGGTGCCGGTGGGCACGGTGTCGATGACGGTGTACTTCCACGCCGGCAGCGCCGAACTGGCCGCGTGCGCTGACAGTTATCTGCTGGCCGAAGCCCGCGGCCAGGGCTTCCACAACGGTTACTTCGACCAGGCCGGCCTGCTGTGGAACGACCAGGGCAGGCTGCTGTGCAGCACGCACCAGGTCGTCTACTACAAAGAATGAGGCGGCCCATGCCCAACCCTGACTTGCTGCAACTGCTGGCCCAGGGCGTTCCGGCCTGGAACGCCTGGCGCGCTGCCCACCCCGACGCGCCGGTCGACCTGCGTGGACTGCCCACCGACGCACTGCGGCCATTGGCCGGCAAGCTTGACGGCATCAACCTGCGCGGCGCGCTGCTGGCTGGCGCCGACCTGGCCTATGTTGACTTGAACCAGGCCGACCTGTCCGGCGCCGACCTGCAGGCTGCACTGCTGACGTCGGCGGGCCTGAAGTCGGCCACGCTGGCGGGCGCCAGGCTGGGCCAGGCCAAGCTGTCGTTTGCCAAGCTCGACGGTGCCGACTTGCACGCGGCCGATCTGGAGCAGGCCGACCTGGCCGGCGCGTCACTGGCCGGCGCCAACCTCAGCGACGCCAACCTGCAGCGCATCCGCGGTGAGCAGCTGGGGCTGGAAGCTGCCAACCTGCAGCGCACCCGGCTGGCCGGCGCGCAGCTGATGTCGGCCGACTTCACCCGGGTGGACGCCCGCGATGCCGACTTCAGCGGCGCCTTCATGGCCCATGCCCACCTGCTGGGCGCTGACCTGCGCGGCGCCAGGCTCAACGGCGCCGACCTGCGCCACGCCATGCTGGTGCAGGCCAGGTTGGCAGGTGCCACGCTGACCGGCGCCGACTTCAGCCGCGCCAACCTGTCGCTGCAGATGGCCCAGTTGCCAGCGCCAGGCGCGGGCGCGGGCACGGGCTATGGCAGCCCAGGCCTGCTGGGTGACTTCAGCGGCGTCGACTTCAGCGCCACCAAGCTGTGCCATGCCAACCTGGCCCAGCTCGACCTGCGCGGCGCCCGCCTGGTGGGCGCTGACCTCACCGGCGCGGTGCTCGACGGCGCGCTGCTCACCGGCGCTGACCTGAGCGGCGCCGACCTGAGCTGCGCCGACATGGTGGAAACCGACTTCAGCGGCGCCACGCTCAGCGGCTGCCGGGTGTATGGCGCATCGGCCTGGAACGTGCTGCTGGAAGGCGCCGTGCAGCATGACCTGGTGATCTCCAAACACGGCGAAGCAGAGATCACGGTGGACGACCTGGAGGTGGCGCAGTTCATCTACCTGCTGCTCAACAACAGCAAGATCCGCAACGTCATCAACACCCTCACCAGCAAGGGCGTGTTGATCCTGGGCCGCTTTGCCGACCCGCAGCGCAAGGCGGTGCTTGACGGCCTGCGCCAGGGCCTGCGCCAGTTCGACCTGCTGCCGATGGTGTTCGACTTCGACCGCCCCACCGACAAGGACTACACCGAGACCGTGCAGACCCTGGCCGGCATGAGCCTGTTTGTGATTGCCGACGTGACCAGCCCCAAATCAACGCCGCTGGAGCTGGAGGCCACGGCCAAGCAGTTCAAGATCCCGTACCTGCCGATCCTGGACACCCGGGTTGATGCACGGCCGTTTGCGATGCTGGTGGACTTGCAAAAATCCTTCCACTGGGTGCTGCCCACGCTGCAGTACAGCAGCACCGAGGAGTTGCTCGACCCCGACAACCTGCAGACCTACCTGATCGACCGCGCCATGGCCAAGCGCGAAGAGCTGCGCCAGGCCAAAAGCACCGAGCCGGCGATGCTGGTGATGCGCAAGCGGCCGGCGGCGCCTTGACCTGCCGCACACACACCATGGCCACCACCGACCCCAGCGTTGAATGCAACCTCGATGCCCACGGCATCGCCACCGTGACGGTGCCTGGCGTCAAGGCACTGAACATCATCGGCACTCCGGCCATCGTGGCGCTGACCGCCACACTGCAGCGGCTGCAGGCCGACCCCGCGCTGCGCGTGCTGGTGCTGCGTGGCCGCGACGACCGTGCCTTCATCGGCGGCGCCGACATCAACGAGATGGCGACCCTGACGCCCACCAGCGCCCAGGCCTTCATCACCCGGCTCAAAGACCTGTGCGAGGCCGTGCGGCTGTTCCCGGTGCCGGTGCTGGCGCGCCTGGCCGGCTGGTGCCTGGGCGGCGGGCTGGAAGTGGCACTGGCCTGTGACTTGCGCCTGGCCAGCACCGCGTCGACCTACGGCATGCCCGAGGTGAAAGTGGGCATCCCGTCGGTGATCCATGCGGCACTGTTGCCGCGCCGGGTGGGGCCGTCGGCAGCGGCCTGGCTGCTGTTGACCGGCGACAACATCGATGCCCAGGCCGCGCTGGCCACGGGCCTGGTGCACCAGGTGCATGCGGCCGAGCAACTCGATGCCGCCGTGCAGCGCACCGCCTTGCACCTGGCCGCCCTGGGCCCGCAAGTGCTGCGCCAGCAGAAGGTGCTGCTGCGCGACTGGGAGCGGCTGCCGCTGGCAGACGCCATCGACCAGAGCGTGGCCGCGTTCGGCGCCGCGTTTGCCACCGGCGAGCCGCAGCGCTTCATGCAGCAGTTTCTGAACCGGCGGCGCTGAACAGACCCGGCGGCGGCGTCAGGCTGGCGCTGCTGCCGGGTGTGCTCAGCGCAGCCGCGCGCCAGGCCAGCGCAAAGCGCTGCGCCTGTGCCGCCACCTCGGCCACGGTCATGCCCGGCTTGTACAGCGCCGAGCCGATGCCCGCGCCTGCTGCACCGGCGGCACGCCAGGCGGCCAGGCTGTCAGGCGTGATGCCGCCCACCGGCAGCATCGGCGTGCCCGCCGGCAACACAGCGCGCAGCGCCTTCACCACCGCCGGGCCCAGCATCTCGGCCGGGAACAGCTTCAGCCCCTGCGCGCCGGCATGCAATGCGGCAAATGCCTCGGTGGGCGTGGCCACGCCGGGCAGGCACACCAGGCCCAGGCGCTGGGCTTCGAAGATCACATCGACATCGGTGTTGGGCGCCACGATCAGTTGGCCGCCGGCAGCGGCCACCGCGCGCACGGCGTCCACGTCCAGCACGGTGCCGGCGCCCACCAGGGCTTGTGGAAACGCCGCCGCCAGGGCGGCAATGCTAGCCAGCGGCTGCGGGCTGTTCAGCGGCACCTCGATGATGGCCCAGCCGGCAGCCAGCAGCGCCTGGCCCACGGGCAGCGCCTCGGCCGGGCTGATGCCACGCAGGATCGCCACCAGCGG
>JANNMP010000421.1:0-7827 GCA_031398015.1 Burkholderiaceae bacterium | reverse complement strand
GGGAGTCGCTCGGAGAGATCGAGTACGAGGCCCTGCTGCAACAGGGCGACCCCGATTTTACCTGGCAGCTGCCGGCCGACGAGTGGGACGCGATCACGCTGAACTACACCTCGGGCACCACCGGCAACCCGAAGGGCGTGGTCACGCATCACCGCGGCGCCTACCTGAACGCGGCCAACAACGTCATCGGCTGGAGCCTGCCGCCGCACGCCACCTACCTGTGGACGCTGCCGATGTTCCATTGCAATGGCTGGTGCTTCCCCTGGACGGTGGCGATGCAGGGTGGCACCCATGTCTGCCTGCGCCGGGTGGACGCGGCGCACATCCTGGCGGCGATGCGCACGCACGGGGTGGACCACTACTGCGCCGCGCCCATCGTGCACAGCCTGATCTACAACGCCCCGGCCGAGTTGCGCACCGGCATCGGCCAGCAAGTGCGGGGCATGGTGGCGGGCGCGGCGCCACCGGCGGCGATGATCGAAGGCATGGCCAAGATCGGCTTCGACATCACCCATGTGTACGGTCTCACCGAGGTCTACGGCCCGGCGGCGGTGGCGGCCAAACGCAGCGCCTGGGCCGGTGAATCCTTGAGCGAGCAAACCCGCCTGAACGGCCGCCAAGGTGTGCGCTATGTGCTGCAGGAAGGCATGACGGTGCGCCACCCCGAGACCCTGGCCGAGGTGCCGGCTGACGGCCAGACCATGGGCGAGATCATGTTCCGCGGCAACATCGTGATGAAGGGCTACCTGAAGAACCCGGCGGCCACCGCCAAGGCGTTTGAAGGCGGCTGGTTCCACACCGGCGACCTGGCGGTGCTGGAGGCCGACCGCTACGCCAAGATCAAGGACCGCAGCAAGGACGTGATCATCTCCGGCGGCGAGAACATCAGCAGCATCGAGGTGGAAGACGCGCTGTACCGCCACCCTGCGGTGGTGGCCTGCGCGGTGGTGGCCAAGCCCGATGCGAAGTGGGGCGAGACACCGCTGGCCTATGTGGAGCTGCAAGCCGGCGCGGTGGTCAGCGCGGCCGAACTGGTGGCGCATTGCAAGGCGCTGCTGGCCGGCTACAAGGTGCCGCGCGAGATCCGCTTCGAAGACATCCCGAAAACGTCCACCGGCAAGATCCAGAAGTTCCAGCTGCGCGAGCGGGCCAAGTCCAGCGCGGCCATCGAATGAGCCGGGGCGCGCCATGTTGAGCACCGACGAGCCCCTGTTGCTGCAGCGCCAGGATGCGCGCGGCGTGCACACGCTGACGCTGAACCGGCCCCAGGCCTTCAACGCCTTGTCCGAGGCCATGCTCAGCGCGCTGCAAGCCGCGCTGGATGCCATTGCCACCGACAGCAGCGTGCGGGCGCTGGTGGTCAAGGCCAGCGGCCGCGCGTTCTGCGCCGGCCATGACCTGAAAGAGATGCGTGCCGAGCCCAGTGCCAGTTACTACGAGGCGCTGTTTGCGCAGTGTGGCCGGATGATGCTGAGCATCCAGCGCCTGCCGGTGCCGGTGATTGCGCAGGTGCAAGGTATCGCCACCGCAGCCGGCTGCCAGCTGGTGGCGATGTGTGATCTGGCGGTTGCGGCCAGTGACGCACGTTTTGCCGTCAGCGGCGTCAACCTAGGGCTGTTCTGCGCCACGCCCAGCGTGGCCTTGTCACGCAACCTGGGGCGCAAGCAGGCCTTCGAGATGCTGGTGACAGGGGCCTTCATCAGCGCCGACGAGGCCAAGTCCAAGGGCCTGGTCAACCGCGTGGTGCCGCCTGAGCAGGTGGAGGCTGAAGTCGAGGCGCTGGTCGCTTCCATCCTCAGCAAACCGCGGCTGCCGATTGCGCTGGGCAAGGCGTTGTTCTACCGCCAGCTGGAGGTGGGCATCGAAGCGGCCTATGCCGATGCCGGCCACACCATGGCCTGCAACATGATGGACCACAGCGCGCTGGAAGGTGTGCAAGCGTTCATCGACAAGCGGCCGCCCGACTGGGCGCTGGATTGATCAAGCCTTGGTGGTCGTGTTGTGGCGCATCAGGCGCCCCTGCTCGCGCGCCCACTCCCGATCCTTCGTCGCGTGCCGCTTGTCATGCTCAGCCTTGCCCTTGGCCAGCGCAATCTCGGCCTTCACCCGGCCGGCCTTGTAGTGCAGGTTCAGTGGCACCAGGGTGAAACCGCGCTGCTCCACCTTGCCCACCAGGCGGCGGATTTCGGCCTTGTGCATCAGCAGCTTCTTGGTGCGGTCGGCCTCGGGGCTGACATGGGTCGATGCCGAGCGCAGCGCGTTGATGCGGCAGCCGATCAGGAACAGCTCACCGTCCTTGATCAGCACATAGCCGTCGGTCAATTGCACCTGGCCGGCGCGGATGGCCTTGATCTCCCACCCGGCCAGCACCATGCCCGCCTCGTGGCGCTCTTCAACGTGGTAGTCGTAGCGGGCACGCCGGTTCTCGGCGATGGGCCCTGAAGGCTTGGCCGCCTTGGCGGCTTCCTTGCGGGTGATGGTCAGCGTGGACATGTCAGTGCCGCCCGGCAGTTCCGAAGGGACTGACAGCCCCCTTGGGGGGCAGCGAACGCCGTGAGCGTGGGGGTTTCATTGCAGGCCGAAGAGCGGAGCCGCTCGGGTGTGTGACCCGGCCGCCCCTAGAATTTGCAGATTGTATGAAGCATGTGAAAAAGTCCGTGCTGCTGTGGTACTCGGCCGCCGAGATGTATGCGCTGGTCACCGCCGTGGCGGCCTACCCGAGCTTTTTGCCCTGGTGCGAGAAGGCCGAAGTGCTGGATGCCGATGCCAGCGGCATGACAGCCCGGCTGCACTTGCAGTTTGCCGGCCTGCACCATGCCTTCACCACCCGCAACACGCATGAGCCCGACCGGTCGGTGGTGATGGCCCTGGTCGATGGCCCGTTCTCCAGCCTGGACGGCACCTGGCGCTTTTTGCCCATCGGTGACGGCACGCAAGCCGCTTGCCGGGTCGAGTTTGACCTGCGTTACGCCTTTGCCAACCGCGCCTTCGAGACCGTGCTCAGCCCGGTGTTCGACCGCGTCGCCAACACCTTCGTCGAATCCTTCGTGCAGCGCGCGCGCCAGGTGCATGGTGAGCGCTGATGTGCCGCTGTGCGGGCTGATCCGCGTGGAACTGGCCTGGTCCGCCACGCCGCAGCAAACCGCCAGCGTGCACCTGCAATTGCCAGAAGGCAGCACTGCGCTGGACGCGCTGCGCGCCGGTGGCCTGGCCCAGCGCCTGGGTGCCGAGCTGCTGGACAGCCTGACGCTGGCGCTGTGGGGCCGTGCCATCACGCCGGCCACCGTGCTGCAAGACAACGACCGGTTGGAGCTGCTGCGCCCGCTGCTGGTGGACCCGAAAGAAGCGCGGCGCCTGCGCTACCAGCGTGACGGCATCCGGCCCCGACGCAAGGCGGCACGCAACAAGGCAACTTGAGCTGCGCGCGCCGGCCTGTGTTTCAGCGGCAGTCCGCCGCCATCACATTGCGCGCCTGCGCCGCTTCTTGCGCCCTGGTGGCATCGTCCAGCACCACCCGCTCACCACGCTCATTGAAGCGCACCAGCCGGGTTCCGGTGTCCAGCGTGGCCAGGTGCTGGCGCGCGCGCTGGCAGTTCTCGGCGCGCTGGGCGGCCACCCGCTGGCCGTCGGCCTGGGCCCGGGCTTTGGCAGCCTGGTCGGCGGCGGCGCGGCGTTGCGCCAGTTCCGGATCCATCGGCGCACTGGCCGACACCGGGCGGGCAGCGGCAGCTGAGGCAGGGCCTGGCGCCGTTGGCAGCGGCTGCAGCGCTGGCCTGGGCACGGGTGCTGCCGGGCGCTTCAACACATCCTTCTCCGGGATGTTCTTGGGCGGCGGCTGGTCGCTCAGGTGCATTTGCCCACGGCTGTCTTTCCACTGGTACTGGGCCAACGCCGGGGCCAGCAGCAGCGCCATGGCGGCACAAACAAGGATGCGATGGCAGGCATGCGGCATGGCAGGCAATCTGGCTGGAGCAAATCGGCGCAGTGTAGCCAGCACCACGGGTCGTGGGCGCTGTCGTGGGGGCTGCGCCGAAGGCCGTTCCGTATAATCGATTTTTGCGTCTGGAGCCTTCCCATGCGCCTTCTAGGCAAAGCGCTCACCTTCGACGACGTGTTGTTGGTGCCGGCCTTCTCCCAGGTGTTGCCACGCGACACCTCCCTGGCGACCCAGCTGTCGCGCAACATCCGCCTGAATCTGCCGCTGGTCTCAGCCGCGATGGACACCGTGACCGAGGCGCGCCTGGCGATTGCGCTGGCGCAAGAGGGCGGCATCGGCATCGTGCACAAGAACTTGAGCCCCAAGCAGCAGGCGGCTGAAGTGGCACGTGTCAAGCGCTATGAATCGGGCGTGCTGCGTGACCCGATCACCGTGTCGCCAGGCGTGCCGGTGCGTGACGTGATTGCGCTGAGCCGCCAGCATGGCATCTCGGGCTTTCCAGTGCTGGAAGACGGCCGTGTGGTGGGCATCATCACCGGGCGTGATTTGCGCTTCGAAACCCGGCTCGATGCGCCGGTGCGCGACATCATGACGCCACGCGACAAGCTCATCGTCGTCAAGGAAGGCGCCACCATCACCGACGGCAAGGCACTGATGCACAAGCACAAGCTGGAGCGGGTGCTGGTGGTCAACGATGCGTTCGAGTTGCGTGGCCTGATGACGGTCAAGGACATCACCAAGCAGACCAACTTCCCTGACGCGGCGCGCGATGCGCACGGCAAGCTGCGTGTGGGTGCGGCCGTGGGCGTGGGTGAGGGCACTGAAGAACGCGTTGAGTTGCTGGTCAAAGCCGGCGTCGACGTGCTGGTGGTCGACACCGCGCACGGCCATTCAGCCGGTGTGGTCGACCGGGTGCGCTGGGTCAAGCGCCACTACCCGCAGGTCGACGTGATCGGCGGCAACATCGCCACCGGCGCGGCGGCGCTGGCGCTGGTGGAGGCAGGTGCCGATGCGGTGAAGGTGGGCATCGGCCCGGGCTCGATCTGCACCACCCGCATCGTCACCGGCGTGGGCGTGCCGCAGATCTTTGCCATCGATGAAGTGGCCAAGGCGCTCAAGGGCACCGGCGTGCCGCTGATCGCCGACGGTGGTGTGCGCTTTTCTGGTGACCTGGCCAAGGCCATTGCCGCCGGTGCTGACTCAGTGATGATGGGCGGTGCTTTTGCCGGCACCGAAGAAGCGCCGGGCGAAACCATCCTGTACCAGGGCCGCACCTACAAAAGCTACCGCGGCATGGGCTCGATCGGCGCCATGCAGCAGGGCTCGGCCGACCGCTACTTTCAAGACAGTGGCAGCGGCGCCGGCAATGCCAGCGCCAAGCTGGTGCCCGAGGGCATCGAGGGCCAGGTGCCCTACAAGGGCACGGTGGTGACGGTGATCTTCCAGATGGCCGGCGGCCTGCGCGCGTCGATGCACTACTGCGGCTGCGCCAGCATTGCCGAGATGCACGCCCGGGCAGCGTTTGTCGAGATCTCGTCGGCCGGCATGCGCGAAAGCCATGTGCACGATGTGCAGATCACCAAAGAAGCGCCCAACTACCGGATGGAATGAGCGTGCTGTGAGCTGCTTGTGAACCCTGCCTCTCTGCAAGCCGCGCCGGCCCAGGCGGCGGCGATGCGCTTCATCCTGCTGGTGGTGCTGATCGACATGCTGGCCGTGGGCATCATCGTGCCGGTGCTGCCGGCCATGGTGGGCCAGTTCACGTCTGACCCGTCGGAGCAGGCGCGCTGGTACGGCGTGATCGCGGCGGTGTATGCGTTGTCGCAGTTCATTGCCGCGCCGATGCTGGGCGCGCTGGCTGACCGTTATGGCCGCAGGCCTGTGCTGCTGCTGGGCTTTTGCGGCCTGGCGCTGAACTTCTTCACCACCGCGCTGGCCAGCGGGCTGTGGATGCTGGTGGCCTCACGCATCGTGGGCGGTGCGATGCAGGCCAATGCGGCGGTGGCCAATGCCTATGTGGCCGATATCACGCCGCCCGAGCAGCGCGCCAAGCGCTTCGGCATGCTGGGCGCGATGTTCGGCATCGGCTTCATCCTGGGGCCGGTGATCGGCGGTGTGCTGGGTGGCATCGACCTGCGGCTGCCGTTTTTTGCCGCCGGTGTGCTGGCGCTCGCCAACCTGGCCTACGGTTACTTCGTGCTGCCTGAATCACTGCCGCCGGCGCAGCGCCGGCCGGTGGCCTGGTGGCGGGCCAACCCCTTGTCGTCGTTCAAGCAGCTGGTGGCGCTGAAGGGTGTGGGCCTGCTGGTGGGCGTGCTGGCGCTGGCCGGCCTGGCGCAGTTCAGCCTGTACACCGTGTGGGTGTTGTATTGCAGCCTGCGCTTCGGCTGGGGCCCCAGTGAAAACGGCTGGTCGCTGTTTGCGGTGGGCCTGGTATCGGCGCTGGTGCAAGGCGTGTTGCTGGGGCGCCTGCTCACGCGATTCGGCAGCAAGCGGCTGGCGCTGATGGGCCTGCTGTCATCCAGCCTGGGCTTTCTGGGCTGGGGCCTGGCGACAGAACCGTGGATGATGTACGCGGTGATCGCCGCCAACCTGCTGGGCGCGGCGGTCAGCGCGTCGCTGCAGGGCCTGGTGTCGGCCGCTGCCGATGAGCGCACGCAAGGCCAGACTCTGGGCGCGGTGGCCAGCCTGAACAGCCTGATGGCGGTGTTGGCGCCGGTGCTGGCCGCGCCGCTGATGGCCGGCGTGTCGCATTTGCCCACCACCGATTGGCGCATCGGCGCGCCGATGTTCTTCTGCGCCGTGCTGCAGGCGCTGGCCCTGGTGCTGGCGATGCTGCACTTTCGCCACCAGGCGCGGCGCGGTGTTGCGGCCAACACCGGCCTGGCCGCGTTGCCCCCCGGCGCCTGACCACCCCATGCCCACCATGCACGACAAAGTCCTGATCCTCGACTTCGGCTCGCAAGTCACCCAGCTGATTGCCCGGCGTGTGCGCGAGGCACAGGTGTACTGCGAAATCCACCCCAGCGATGTGAGCGATGACTTCGTGCGCGGCTTCGGCGCCAAGGCCATCATCCTGTCGGGCAGCCATGCCAGCACGTATGAAGACCACCAGCTGCGCGCGCCGCAGGCGGTGTGGGATGCCGGCGTGCCGGTGCTGGGCATCTGCTACGGCATGCAGACCATGGCGGTGCAACTGGGCGGCGCGGTGATGTGGAGCGACCACCGTGAGTTTGGTTATGCCGAAGTGCGGGCACGCGGCCATACCCGTCTGTTGAGCGACTTGGCCGACTTCACCACGCCGGACGGCCACGGCATGCTCAAGGTGTGGATGAGCCATGGTGACAGCGTCAGCGCGCTGCCACCGGGCTTCAAGCTGATGGCCAGCACACCCGGCTGCCCCATCGCCGGCATGGCCGATGAAGCGCGTGGTTACTACGCGCTGCAGTTCCACCCCGAGGTGACGCACACGTTGCAGGGCGCCGCGATGCTCAAGCGCTTTGTGCGCGACATCGCCGGCTGCAAAGGCGACTGGGTGATGGGCAGCTACGTGGACGAAGCCGTGGCCCGCATCCGCGCCCAGGTGGCAGGCGATGAAGTGATCCTGGGCCTGTCGGGCGGGGTCGACTCCAGCGTGGCTGCAGCTCTGATCCACCGCGCCATCGGCGACCAGCTCACCTGCGTGTTTGTCGACCACGGCCTGCTGCGGCTGAACGAAGGCGCGATGGTGATGCACATGTTTGCCGGCAGGCTGCATGCCAAGGTGGTGCATGTGCAGGCGGCCGATCAGTTTCTGGGCCACTTGAAGGGTGTGACCGACCCCGAGCAGAAGCGCAAGATCATCGGCAGGGAGTTTGTGGAAGTGTTCCAGGCCGAGGCCGCCAAGCTGG
>JANNMP010000293.1:0-3309 GCA_031398015.1 Burkholderiaceae bacterium | reverse complement strand
GGCGCCGAGTTCGTGTTTGCCTGCGTCGGCAACGACGACGACTTGCGCGCGGTGGTGCTGGGTGCCGACGGGGCGTTTGCCGGCATGGCACCGGGCGCAGTCTTCGTTGACCACACCACCGCATCGGCTGCAGTGGCGCGTGAGCTGCACGCGCTGTCTCTGCAAGCCGGCCTGCAGTTCATCGACGCCCCGGTCTCGGGCGGCCAAGCCGGTGCCGTCAATGGCGCGCTGACGGTGATGTGCGGTGGTGATGCGCAACCGTTCGCCGCCATGCAGCCGGTGGCCATGGCCTATGCGCGCGCTGTCACCCTGGTCGGCGCACCGGGTGCGGGCCAACTGGCCAAGATGGTCAACCAGGTCTGCATTGCCGGCCTGGTGCAGGCGCTGGCTGAAGGCATCGCCTTCGGCCAAAAGGCCGGGCTGGACATGGCGCAGGTGCTGGACGTGATCGGCAAGGGCGCGGCGCAGAGCTGGCAGCTGGACAACCGTGGCAAGACCATGGTGGCCGGGCAGTTCAATTTCGGCTTTGCGGTGGACTGGATGCGCAAGGACTTGGGCCTGGTGCTCGATGAAGCGCGCCGCAACGGCGCGCGTGTGCCCGTCACCGCGCTGGTCGACCAGTTCTACGCCGACCTGCAGGCCGCCGGTGGCCAGCGCTGGGACACCAGCAGCCTGATCACCCGGCTGGCGTAGCCGCCCGGCGCTACTTGCTCTGCAGCGCAGCCAGCTCGGCCTCGCTCAAGATCTCGAACACCCGCACCACCTTGCCCACGCCGCTGGTGGCGCGGGCCAGCTCGGTGGCGCGGTTGGCTTCGCGCTCGGTCACCCGGCCCATCAGGAAGATGGTGCCGCGCTCGGCCACCACTTTCACTGCATTGGCCTGCAGATCCTTGGCGTCGATGAAGGCGGCCTTCACCTTGCTGCTGAGGATGGCGTCGTTGCTGCGTGCAGCCAGTGTGGTGCTGCCCATCACCGCCAGCTCGTTGACGGTGGCGCGCACGTTTTCGATGCGCGCGATGGTCTGCTCGGCCAGGCTGCGGGCGGCCTCGGTGGGCACCTCGCCGGTGATCAGCACGGTGCGGTTGTAGCTGGTGACGCTGACGTTGGCGTCGCTGCCCACCGCCTCGCGCAGCCGCGACATGGCCTTCAATTCGATGGCCTGGTCTTCGACCTGGGCGCCGCCGGTGCGCCGGTCGGTGACGCTGAGTGCCGTGCCCACCATGGCGCCGCCGATGATCAGCGGCGCACAGGCGCCCAGCAGGCTGCCAGTGGTGATGGCCACGGCCAGCACCGCCATGCGCGATGTGGCAACGATGCACTTGGATGCGGTGATGCGGGAAGTTGTCATGCAGGATCCTGTTCGCCCAGCAGTTGCAGATCGATCGCGTCACACAGGCAGTGCAGCACCAGCAGGTGGGTTTCCAGCACCCGCGCGCGGCGGTCATGCGGCACCGCCACCAGCACATCGGTTTCACCCAGCCGGCTGCGCAGCGCGCCGCCGGAGCGCCCGGTGAGCGCGATCACGGTCATGTCCTGGCCCTGCGCCGCCGCCACCGCCGCCAGCAGCGCCGGGTGGTCACCGTCGCTGTCGATCAGCAGCAGCAAATCACCGGGCTGGCCGAGTGTTTCCACCTGGCGCGCCAGCACATTGTCAAAGCCGGTGCCCGACAGCACCGCCATGGCCGACAAGGCCGTGCCATCGACGCCCAGCGCCAGCGCCGCCAGGCCGGGGCGCTCACGCTCGAAGCAGCCCACCAGCTCGGCGGTGACCAGCTGCGCCAGGCTGGCCGATGCGCCCAGCCCGGCCACCAGCACCCGGCCACCAGCAGTCAGGCCAGCCACCAGCGCCGCCACCGCTTGTTCGATCGGGCGGCCCAGCAGCTCAGCCGCCTGGTATTTGAGATCAGCGCTTTCGAAGAATTGCTGCTGGATGCGTTGCTCAAGCATGGGCAGCGATGATAGGCCAGGGCCTTGCAGGGGCGGCCCGCCCCGGGGACCGGGCGTCTCAGGGCTCGGCGCTGATTGCCATGCGCCTCACGACTCAGCGCTGAAGCCGATGGTCTTGATCAGCGGCGCCCAGCGCTCGCTGTCTTTCTTCAGCAGCGCCGCCAGCTCTGCCGGGCTGGACGGCCTGGCCTCCAGCCCCATCAGCGCCAGCGCGTCCACCACCTCGGGCGCGGTCAACGCGCCGCGGATGGCCGCCGACAGCTTCGCCACCACCTCGGCCGGCGTCTTGGCCGGCACGAAGAAGCCGAACCACGCATCGAACACGATGTCCTTGAAGCCTTGCTCGGCGTCGGTGGCCACCGCCGGTGCAAAGCGGTTGCGCGCCGCACCCGAGGGCGGCACCGAGCCGGCAGCGGGGCTGCCGAAGTTGGCCTCGCGTCGGTTGGCCTTGGCCCAGGCCACGAAGTCGGCCACCGGCGCCGCTGCGGTTTTCCACCTGCACCGACTTGGCCACCACGTCGCGCAGGCGATCAGCCACCCGGCGCGCCGTGACATTCACCGTGCCGCCGGGGGCAAAGCCGGCAACGATCTTGGCGCTGTCGGGGAGGGCCTGGGCCTGGGTCTGGGCCTGGGCCTGGGCCTCGGCCTGGGCTTGAACGGTAGGCTGCAGCAGCAAGCCACTGAACGAGGCTGCGGCGGTGGCAAGGACATGGCGGCGTTGCATGGGTCGGTCTGCTCATTGGCTTGGGGTTGGGTGCCTGGGCCGGCGGCCGTTGCCGGTGTGCGTCAAGCCGCGTCAAACGCTGCCTGCAGCCATTGCAGCCGGGCGCCGTCGATGGCCACCACGTCAAACCGGCAGGGTGGCGGTGCGGCCAGGCCCAGCAAGTAGTGCTGCGCGGCACGCACGATGCGCCGCTGCTTGGCCGCCGTGACGCTGGACGCCGCGCCGCCATGGCCGCCGGCGGCACGGGCGCGCACCTCCACGAACACCAGCGTGCCGTCGGGCGCGGCCATCACCAGGTCGATCTCGGCGCCACGCTGGCGCGGCCCACCGGCCAGCCGATAATTGCGCTGCAGCAGCTGGAGCCCGTGGTGCTGCAGGTGCGCCAAGGCCCGGTCTTCGGCGCTGTCGCCGATCAGCTTGGTGTTGACAGCTTGCCCGGCCGTGCTGGCGCCCGCCAGCTTGCGACTTCCCCAGCCCCAGCCCCAGCCCTTGCGCAAGCCAACCCCCTTGCTGCACCAAGCCGCAGCCGCAGCCACCGCTGGCCAGCACCACCCGGTGGCGGCACTCTACGTGGTGGCCACGCCCATCGGCAACCTGGCCGACATCACGCTGCGCGCCGTGGCGGTGCTGGGCCTGGT
>JANNMP010000207.1:0-5333 GCA_031398015.1 Burkholderiaceae bacterium | reverse complement strand
GGGATCAGCACCAGCAGCGGCACCACCGCCAAGTCTTGAAACAGCAGCACGCCCATCACCCGGCGGCCGTGCTCGCTCTCCATCTCCAGCCGCTCGGCCATCAGCTTGACGACGATGGCGGTCGACGACATGGCCATCGCTGAGCCCAGCACGATGGCGCCCTGCCAGCCCAGGCCCCATTGCTGGCCCAGCCAGCCAAACAGCAGCGCCAGCATGGCATTGCCCAGCACTGCGCCCAGCACAGTGATGAACACCTGCGACAGGCCGAGGCCGAACACCAGCGTGCGCATGCTGCGCAGCTTGGGCAGGTTGAATTCCAGCCCGATCACGAACATCAGGAACACCACGCCGAACTCGGCCAGGTACTTCACCCCGGCGGTGTCCTTGGCCAGCGCCAGCGCGTTGGGGCCGATCAGCACGCCCACCGCCAGGTAGCCCAGCATCGGCGGCAGCTTCAGCAGCCGGCAGGCCACCACGCCCAGCACCGCAGCCACAAGGTAGAGCAAGACAAGTTCGAGGGTGGTGGCCATGCCGTCCGGTCGGGGTGCCTGCGTGGGTGGCGGTCTGGGCAAGCGCCCAAGGGTCGGCGCCCTAGAATCGTTGCTCGTCTCCTTCATCCTATGCCAGCCGCCCGCCCGGGCCGGCGCGGCCCCAGCAACGTGAGCCCATCCCCCACCCAGCCAGGCATGTTCCGGGCCGAGCGTGCCCTGCAGCTGGCGGCCCAGACTTTCGAGATCGAGGCCCGCGCCCTGCTGGGCCTGGCGGCGCGCCAGGGTGCGGGTTTTGCCGATGCGGTGGCCGCCATGTTGGCCTGCACCGGCCGCACCATCGTGATGGGCATGGGCAAGAGCGGCCATGTCGGCCGCAAGATCGCCGCCACGCTGGCGTCCACCGGCACACCGGCGTTTTTTGTGCACCCGGCCGAGGCCAGCCATGGTGACCTGGGCATGGTGCAGCCGGGCGATGTGGTGCTGGCCATCTCCAACAGCGGTGAAAGCGACGAGCTGGCCGCCTTGCTGCCGGCGCTGCGCCGCCTGGGCACCACCCTGGTGGCGATGACCGGCCGCGCTGATTCCACCCTGGCCCGCCATGCCGACCATGTGCTCAGCAGCGCCGTTGACCAGGAGGCCTGCCCGCTGAACCTGGCGCCCACCGCCAGCACCACCGCGCAGATGGCGCTGGGTGATGCGCTGGCGGTGGCGCTGCTCGATGCACGTGGCTTCAAGGCCGACGACTTTGCCCGCTCGCACCCCGGTGGGGCGCTGGGCCGCAAGCTGCTGGTGCTGGTGGCTGACCTGATGGTGCGCGGCGATGCCCTGCCCACGGTGGCTGCTGGCACCACGGTGATCGACATGATGCGTTGCATGTCGGCCAAGAGCCTGGGCGCAGCGCTGGTGGTGGGCGCCGACGGCGTGCTGCAAGGCATCTTCACCGACGGTGACCTGCGCCGCCAAGTCGAGCGCGGTGCTGACCTGCGCGCGCTGACGGCTGGCCAGGTGATGCGCCCGCGCCCCCGCACGATCATGCCCGACGCGCTGGCCGTGGCCGGTGCCGAGTTGATGGAGCAGCACCGCATCACCTCGGTGGCGGTGGTCGATGGCGCTGGCCGCCTGCAAGGCCTGCTGACCATCGGCGACCTGATGCGGGCCAAGGTTGTGTGAGCGCGCTCGGTTTTTCGCCCGAGCTGCTGCTGCGCGCCCAAGGTGGCGCGCTCGGCACGGGTCTGGGCACGGGCTTGGGCACGGGTTTGGGTATGCAGGCCGCGATCTTCGACGTCGACGGCGTGCTCACCGACGGCCGGCTCTACATCGGTGAGGCCGGTGAGGTGTTCAAGGCCTTCCATGTGCTGGACGGCCACGGCCTGAAGCTGCTGGCGTTGGCCGGCATCACGCCCATCGTCATCACCGGGCGCGATTCACCCGCGGTGCGCAGGCGCGTGGCCGACCTCGGCCTGGCCGACGCGCACTATGGCGTGGCCGACAAGCTGGCGCTGGCCGAGGCGCTGCTCCAGCAGCGCGGCCTGGCCTGGGCCCAGGTGGCGGTGATCGGCGACGACTGGCCCGACCTGCCACTGCTGGCGCGCGCCGGCCTGGCCTGCGCGCCACCCAACGCCCATGCCGAGGCACGGGCGCTGGCCCACCATGTCACCAGCGCGCGCGGCGGCGAAGGCGCGGCGCGTGAGTTCTGCGACTTGCTGCTGATGGCCTGCGGGCGCTATGCCAGCTTGCTGCAAGCGCAGCAGGGCACGCTGGATGGCGGCAGCGCGGCCAGTGCATGAGCCCGCCCGGCCGCCCGAAGGGCTCATATACCGCAGTGCGAAGCACGGAGGTTGCCTGATGAGCCGCCCGGCCCTGCATCTGCCCGACCTGCCCGAAGTGCCGGTGCAGCTCGGCCCCGACGTGCTGCCGGCCGATGCCGAGCAGGCGCCAGCCCAGGCCGGGCGCACACCGCAGCGCTGGACGCAGCGGCTGCTGCAGACGCTGTCGTCGTACCTGCCGCTGCTGTTGATGGCGCTGCTGGCCAGCGGCACCTGGTGGCTGGTGCGCAACACGCCGCAGGCACCGGGCCCACGCGCCGACGCCCCACCCAGCCAGAGCCCCGACTACACGATGACCGGTTTTGCCATCACCCGCTTTGCGCCCGACGGCCAGGTGTCGCTGCGCATCGCCGGTGACGTGATGCGCCACTATCCCGCCACCGACAGGCTGGAGATCGACGGCGTGCGCATCCAGGCCACCGCGCCCGACGGCCGCAGCACCGTGGCCACCGCCCGGCGTGCATTGGCCAACGGCGACGGCAGTGAGATCCAGCTGCTGGGCGGTGCCCAGGTCACCAGCCAGCTGGCGGGCAGCGACACGCTGGACGTGCAGGGTGAATTCCTGCATGCCTTCCTGCGCTTCGAGCGGCTGCGCTCGCACCTGCCGGTGCGGGTGCGCCACGGTGCCACCGATGCACGCGCCGGTGGGCTGGACTACGACAACCTGCAGCAGCAGCTGCGCTTGCTGGGCCCGGTGCGCGCCACGGTGCAGCCGGCTGGCCGGGCGCGCAGCATTGCGACGCCGACGGCAGCGCCAACTGGTGCCACTGCTGCAGCGCCCAAGCCATGACAGTGCCGCTGGTTTTCATCACCGGCGCGTCCAGCGGCATTGGCCAGGCGCTGGCGTTGCGTTACCACCGCGCCGGTTGGCGTCTGGCGCTGGTGGCGCGCCGCGCCGATGCGGTGCAGCAATGGGCTGCGGCGCAAGGCATCGCTGCCGAGCGCCTGCTGGTGCTGGCGGCCGACGTGCGGGACGTGGCCGCCATCACCGCCGCCGGCCGCGCCTGCATCAGCGGCGCCGGCCTGCCCGATGTGGTGATCGCCAACGCCGGCATCAGCGTGGGCATGGACAGCGCCGACATCGCTGACCTGGAGGTGATGCGCGCCACCTTCGAGACCAACAACCTGGGCCTGGCCGCCACTTTCCAGCCGTTTGTGGCGGCGATGTGCCAGCGTGGCAGCGGCGCGCTGGTGGGCATTGCCAGCGTGGCCGGCATCCGCGGCCTGCCCGGCCACGGCGCCTACTGCGCCAGCAAGGCAGCGGTGATCGCCTACTGCGAGAGCCTGCGCGGTGAATGCCGGCCGTTCGGCGTCAAGGTGGTGACCATCGCGCCGGGCTACATCGACACGCCGCTGACCCAGCGCAACCGCTACCGCATGCCGTTCCTGATGCCGGCCGATGCCTTTGCCGACCGCGCCTTCGGCCACATCGGCAACGGCGTGCGCATGCGCTTCATCCCCTGGCAAATGGGCGTGGTGGCGGCGCTGCTGCGGGTGCTGCCTGATGCACTGTATGACCGCCTGCTCGCCGGCCGGCCGCGCAAGCGGCGCCAGCATGAGTGAGCGCCGCCCACAACCGCAGCCTGCCCAGCCATGAAAAAGGGCGCCGCGAGGCGCCCTTCGTCATTCGGCTGAAGCCTTGACCAACGGCGGGTCAGTAACCTTGGCTGCCACCACCACCGTAGCCGCCGCCACCACCGCCGCCGCCACGTGGGCCGCGGCCGGTGCCGTAAGGGCTGCGGCCACCGCCGCCGCCGCCACCACCCGTGCCACCCCCACCGCCGTAGCCGCCGCCGCCACCGCTGCGGCTGCCACCACCGCCGCCGTAGCCACCGCCACCACCGGTGCCACCGCCTCCGGTGCCACCACCGCCGCCGTAGCCGCCGCCGCCGCTGCGGCTGCCGCCACCACCGCCGCCGTAACCACCACCGCCGCCGCCAAAGCCGCCCGGGCGCTCTTCACGCGGGCGGGCCTCGTTGACGACGATGGCCCGGCCTTCCAGCGGCTGGCCGTTCATGGCGTTCATCGCCGCTTGCGCTTCAGCCGGTGACGACATCTCGACAAAGCCGAAGCCCTTGGAGCGGCCGGTTTCGCGGTCCATCATCACCTTGGCAGACGTGACGCTGCCGAACTGCCCGAATGCCTGCTGCAGGGATTCGTCGCGCACCGAGTAGGCCAGGTTGCCGACGTAAAGCTTGTTTCCCATGAGGGGAAGCTCCTTCTCAAGAAAAGTAAACCATGTGGAGCTTCATCCCGGCATGAACCAATCAAGCTGCAGGCGCCGTCTCCAGACACGGGCCGAGGGCGCAGACGCCCTCTGTAAACATTATGGTGGCAAAAGCCGGGCCACCACCAGAGCGCCCTGGCAAGTGCTAACCCGCAAGTATCATCAGTGTTGTCATGCGGGTACAAGCCACCGATCGCGGGCCCCTGCTGGCGCTCAATTCCGTGCTGCAAAGCATCGAATCGGTGCGCAATGCCCGCGCCCTGTACCTGCTGCTGCTGGCCTTTGCCAGCGCCGGGCTGTTGTTCACGCTGGCCCAAGGGGCACTGGCGCGTGAAGCCGGCTTGACCGCCGCGCTGTGGCTGGCCGGCGCATTCTTCACACTCTTCTACATCAGCAATGCCGCCGGCCTGGTGCTGATGGACGAGGCCTGCGGCCGCCCGCTGCGGTTGCCGGCCGAGGCCCTGCGCGACGCGCTGCACAGCGCGCACCGCCTGCTGGCCGTGGTGCTGTGTGTGCTGCTGGCCGCCGCGCTGCTGGTGGCGGTGGTGGCCGCGCTGTTGGCGGCCAGCCGCTGGCCGGGCATCGGCCCCACGCTGCTGGGCCTGGTGGTGCCGCTGGCCGTGCCCGCCCTCGGCCTGGCTGCGGTGGCCCTGCTGGCGCTGGTGGGCCCGCTGGCCGCGCCGGCCGTGTGGCACGGCCTGGGTGTGCGCGCGGTGCTGGCGCTGCTGTGGCGCCAGGTGCGCTTGCGCTTTGCCCATGTGTTGATGCTGTCGGCAGCGGTCAGCCTGC
>JANNMP010000187.1:0-5848 GCA_031398015.1 Burkholderiaceae bacterium | reverse complement strand
CGGCGTGGCCGGCTGGTACTTGAACTCGACCATCGCCACGCCGTGCCAGGCCAGGGCGCGCATCAGCCGTGTGGCCGCAGCCAGCAACGCCGGCACGATGGCCTCGCTGATGCGCAGGCTGCTGCCACCGCCGGTGAGCGGCACTTCATGCAGCCGGCGGTGCTGGAAGGCATAACGCAGCATGCCCTGGTCGGCGATCAACTCGATGCCAACACCGTCGCCCTGAAAGAACTCCTGCAGGATCACTGGGCCAAAACGCAGCGCATGCCCGGCTTGGGCCTGCAGCTCGGTCAGGTTGTGGGCGTAGCTGACGCTGAGCTGCACGCGCTGGCTGTCACCCTGGCCCACCGAGCGCGCCGGCTTGACGACCACCGGCCAGCCGATGCGCGCTGCGGCATCGGCCAGCCCGTCAAGCGCGTGCAGCGTGATCGACAGCGGCACCGCAATGCCCAACGCCAACGCCAGTGCCACCGTGCGGTCCTTGTCCAGCGCCTGCTCCAGCGCGGCGCTGGGTGCGATGGCAATGCGGCTGTCGTCCAGTTGCTGCCGATGCCGCAGCAGCGGCACCACGGTGCGTTCGGTGACCGGGATGATCAAACCAAAGCGGTGTGTGCAGTCCGCCATCCAGCGGATGAACGCAGCCTCCTCGCGCAGCGGGTCTGGGTATTGCAGCAATCCCTGGACATGGCGCGAGTGTGCGGCCAGCGGGTTGGGGGCATCGCTGGCCACATGCACCGCGATGCCGCGGCGCGCCAGTGATCGCACGATGGCCAGCGCCGACGGCTGGTCAGCGTCCAGGATCAGGACGGGCTGTGTGGCGCTGGCGCTTTGGGCTTCGGGCATGCCGGATGGTTGGGAGTGCTGTGTCAGGCTGGCGCTGGGTCAGGCCGGTGCCAGGTGTAACGATGCGTCGCGTGGTGCTGCCACGGTGGGTTGGATTTTCAGGCCGAATGGCATCGCAGTTGCAGCCGCAGGGCGCTGGCCAACGTGGCTTTCGCCACGCTGGGCGGCTGAGCGCTGGCCGCAGGCCCTGCAGCAGGCGGCGCATATCGGCAGGCTGCGCTTATCGGCTGGCTGCGCTGGCCGCTGCCGGTGCGGCGAGCACCGGCGGCTTGGTGGCATCCGCCCACTGGCCCTTGGCCTTGAGCTTGTCCATCAACTCGGTGCGGGGCATGCCCAACTCTGCCGCCCGGTGCGCTTGGGCCAGGGCGTCAGCGAAGCGGCCGAGCTGGAAGTAGAGCAGGCCGACGTTGTATTGCGTCATCGGGTTGTCTGGTGCCGATGCTTTGACAAATTCAAGCTGGGCGGCCGCTTCGTTGGCGCGTTGGGTGCGCCCCAGGTAATCGGCATACAGCATGCGCACGATCAGGTCGTCTGAGCGAAAACGCAGCGCCCGCTCAAAGTAGCAATCGACCGGGTAGTCCAGGTCGCCGGGCTGGCGTGATTTGAGCTTCTCGCTGTAGCGGGCCAGCGACGCCAGCGCGCGGTGGTGGTTGGGAAAGGCATGCAGCACAAAGCTGTGTTCGCTGGCCAGCGTGCCGGTCTTGCCCTTGATCAGGTTTTCGATCTGCGGGATGTAGTGGTTGTCTTCGACCATGCGCAAGGCACTGCGCTGGTTGCGGTAGTCGTAGGGGCCGCCAGTGGCCGGGCGTGTGAAGCTTTCGGTGCGCGCGCAGGGCTCGACAAATGGCTGGCCGGCCTGGGCCAGCACGGGCTGCGGACAAGCTGCAAGCGCCACGGCCAGACCGACGAATAGTGCTTTGCACGGCAGCATCACAGGCCTGCAATCACGGGCTGCCACGGTTTCAGGCCTGCAGCTTGTCAGCGACAAACCGGGTCAGGCTGTGCACGCTGGCAAAGGTGTCGCCGCTGATCTCGTCATCGCTCACCGAGATGCCGAAGCGGTCTTCCATGGTGGTGATCAAGGTGACAACGGCCATGCTGTCCAGCTCAGGCAAGGCGCCCAGCAGCGCCGTGTCGGCGTCAAACTTCAGCGCCCGCCCGCCCAGGGAGAGCACATCGTCAAGCATGCTGAGGACTTCGGTCTGGGTGTTCACGGGGACCCTGTCGGTCGGTGATGGAGGGTGGTCGGGGCCGCATCACAAAGACGGCAAACCACTGGCCACAATTATAGAGAGCGTGTGCCGGCTTGCCAGCCGCAGCGGGCTGTGTCTTGCACGCTTGCGTGGTGTTGTTCGCGGCCATTCTTGCCGCATCGCTGGCCCCAGGCGCCAGAATGACGGCACCCGCTCAACCAGCGCCTGTTGGCGCGTTCACGGCATGGCCCCGACCCTTCCTGAAGCCGTGCTGCTGCACGGCCTGATTGCCCGCGCAGCGGCCTTGACCCCAGACGCAGCCGCTTGCACCCACGGCAGTGACACCTGGTCTTACATCCGCTTGCACACCGCCACCAGCGCCTTTGCAGCTGGCCTGCTGCAATTGGGCCTGGGCCGTGGCGAGCGGGTGGGCATCTGGCTGGAAAAGCGGCTGGAAACCGTGGTGGCCAGCTTCGGCGCGCCGGCTGCCGGTGGGGTGATGGTGCCGATGAACCCCTTGCTCAAGCCCGAGCAGGTGGCCTACATCGCGGCCGATTGCAATGTGCGCGTGCTGGTCACATCGCCCGACCGGCTGGCCTTGCTGGCGCCGCTGTTGAGCGGCCTGCCCGACTTGCACCATGTGGTGCTGACCAGCCTGCCGGCCCAGCCGCCGGCCTTGCCGCCGCAGGTGGCGGTGTCTGCCTGGGCCGACCTGCTGGCCGCACCCGCAGCCGCCGGCCACCGCGTGATCGACACCGACATGGTGGCCATCCTCTACACCAGCGGCTCCACCGGCCGGCCCAAGGGCGTGGTGCTGAGCCACCGCAACATGGTGGCCGGCGCCAAGAGCGTGGCCAGCTACCTGGGCAACCATGCTGGCGACAGCTTGCTGGCGGCGCTGCCGCTGAGCTTTGATGCCGGCTTCAGCCAGCTGACCACCGCCTTCCACGCTGGCGCGCGGGTGGTGCTGCTGAACTACCTGCTGCCGCGTGATGTGCTCAAGGCCATGGTCAAGGAGCGCATCACCGGCCTGACGGCGGTGCCGCCGCTGTACATCCAGCTGACGCAGCTGGACTGGCCGGCCGAGGTCAACCAGCATCTGCGTTACTTCGCCAACACCGGCGGGCGCATGCCGCGCCAGACGCTGAATGCGCTGCGCGCACGGGCGCCGGCAGCCCAGCCATTTTTGATGTACGGCCTGACCGAGGCCTTCCGCTCCACCTACCTGCCGCCCGAGCAAGTGGATGCGCGGCCCGATTCGATCGGCAAGGCGATCCCGAATGCCGAAATCCTGGTGCTGCGCGACGACGGCACCGAGTGCGGCCCCGACGAGCCCGGTGAACTGGTGCACCGCGGTGCGCTGGTCGGCCAGGGCTACTGGAACGATGCCGAGAAAACCGCCGAGCGCTACCGCCTGCTGGGCGCCGGTGTGGGTGGCCGCCAGGCCGGCCTGCAGTTGCCCGAGTTTGCGGTGTTCTCTGGCGACACCGTGCGCCGTGACAGCGAGGGCTACCTGTACTTCATTGGTCGGCGTGACGAGATGATGAAAACCTCGGGCTACCGCGTCAGCCCCACCGAGGTCGAAGAGGTGCTGTACGCCACCCGGCGCCTGGGTGAATGCGCGGCATTTGGCGTCGACCATGCCACGCTGGGCCAGGCCATCCAGGTGGTTGCCACAGCACCGGCCGGCGCCGACGTGGTGGACGTGCCCGCGCTGCTGGCCGACTGCAAGGCCCGCATGCCCGCCTACATGGTGCCGCACGGTGTGCAGGTGGTGGCCGGGCCGCTGCCGCGCAACCCCAACGGCAAGATCGACCGCAAGCTGCTGGCCACGCAGTGGGCCGCACTGCAGGCTTGAGCTGCAGCGCCGGCCTGCGGCACAGCGCCGCTGCGCTGCCCAGGCTGCGGTCAGAACGGGAAGACCAGCGGCACCGCCACCAGGCAAATGGCCATGTACACCAGCGCCAGCGGCGTGCCGGCGCGCAGGTAGTCGGCCAGGGTGTAGCGGCCGGGTGACATCACCATCAGGTTGGTCTGGTAGCCATACGGCGTCACAAAGCTGCAACTGGCGCCGTACAGCACCGCCATCACAAACGGCAGCGGCGCCAGGCCCAGGGTGTCGGCCACGCCGATGGCCACCGGAAAGGCCAGCGCGGCCGCAGCGTTGTTGCTCATCAGCTCGGTCAGGATCCAGGTGATCACCAGGATCAGCGCCAATGCCGCATGCGGCCCCCAATGCGCCGCGCTGCCCAGCATGGCGCCGGCCAGCAGCTTGGCGGTGCCGGTGTTGATCATCACCTCACTGATGATCAGCGCCGCGCCGATGATGACGATGATCTCGTAGGGCATGTTGCGCCGCAGCTCCTGCCAGCGGGTGAGCCCGGTGGCGGTGAACAGCGCCAGCAGCACCAGCAGGCCCTTGAGAAAGTCGATCACGCCGAAGGCCGACAGCGCGATCACCAATACAAAGCCGGCCATCGAGCCCCAGGCCTTGCGCGGGTCGGTGAACTTCTGCAATGCGCGCTTGGAGACGACCACGAAATTGCGCGCCAGGTTGTTGCGCTTCTCGAAATCAGGCCCCACCACCAGCACCAGGGTGTCGCCCACGGCAATGCGGGTGTTGCCCAGCGAGCCACCCAGGCGCTCACTGCCGCGCCGCACCGCCACCACGGCGGCGTCGAACAAGGAGCGGAAGTCCACCTCGCGCACGGTGCGCCGCGCCAGGCTGCTGTGCGAGGCCACCACCACTTCGACTAAGTTGTCCAGCGGCAGGCCGGCATGGTGGCCATGCGCTTGCAGGCCGTCAAAGCGGGTCAGCAGATCGAGCCGGGTCACGTCGCCGGCAAACACCAGCAGGTCACCCACCTGCAGCACTTCGTGCGGCTCCACCGGCGCGATCAACTGCTCACCGCGCACGATCTCGGTGAGGAACAGGTGGCCCAGGTTGCGCAGGCCGTTGGCCTCGACGCTGCGCCCGGCCAGGGCCGAACCGCCGAGCACGGTGGCCTCGACGAAGTAGTCTTGCGCGGCATCTTGCACCGGTGCCCGGTCGGCCAGGATGTGCGGATACAGCAACACCATCAGCAACCCGCAGCCCAGCACCACGGCGGCGCCCACCGGCAGCAGGTCGAACAGCTGCAGCCCGGGCAAACCACGGCCCACCAGAAAGCTGTTGACCAGCAAGTTGGTGCTGGTGCCCACCAGGGTGAGCACACCGCCCAGCGACGCGGCATAGCACATTGGCAGCAGCAGCCGGCTGGCAGTGTGGTGCCGGGTGTTGCGCAGAGGCCCGATCAGTGACGCGACCACGGCGGTGTTGTTGAGAAAGGCCGAGTACAGCGCGGTGGCCGCCGTCAGCTTGAACAGGCTGAAGCGGTAAGGGCCCTGCACCAGGCTGTCGGCCAGGCTTTCGAGCAGGCGGCTTTTGTCCAGCACCACGCTGAGCAGCAGCAGCACGGCCACCGTCACCAAGCCGGTGTTGGTCAGCTGCTTCAGTGCATCACCCAGGCTGATGAAGTCAAGCAGGATGTAGCCGAAGGCCACGCCGGCAAACACCGCTGCCGGTGCATGGCGGCCGCGCACCAGCAGCAGCACCAGCACAGCCAGGCCGGCGGCCACGGCCGCTTGTTGCCAGGTCATGCCGGCTTGTTGATCACAGGCATCTCAGCCGATCAGGCCGAGTGTGCGCAACTGCGCCACCACCACATCGGCGGCGTCTTGCGCGCTGTTGCTGCTGGTGTTGACACGCAACTCGGGCGCGTCGGGCGCTTCATACGGTGAATCGATGCCGGTGAAGTTTTTCAGCTCACCGC
>JANNMP010000140.1:0-2095 GCA_031398015.1 Burkholderiaceae bacterium | reverse complement strand
GCTGTGGCCGGCCAAGCCGGTGGCCCGGCTGCTGAAGGCGCTGGCGCTGGCCCAGCAACCGCTGGGCGAGTTCAACGACACGGTGGTGGCGCTGGCCCATTGCCGCGCGCTGGCGGCGCAAGACCCGCGGGCCTGGTTTGCGGTGGGCTGGCTCGCCGCCCGCCGCACCACGCAGCTGCCGCTGTGTGCGGCGGTGCTGGACAGGCTGGCCAAGCGGCCCAGCCCCTGGTGAGCGGCATGCTGTTGGCGGTGGCTGTGATGCCGGCCAAGGGGCCGTTGCTGATGCTGCTGCAGGCGCCGATGGGGCCGCTGTCTTGGTGATCACGGGCCCGGTGGCACTGGGGTTTGTGCGGCCCCGGCGGCAGGGCCAGGCCTTGTCGGCGGGTGCTGGATGGCGCGCACAATGCCTGCTTGGGAGGGGCCCATGGGCTTCAAGACGCATGTGTTCATCAGCTATGCCCACGCTGACAACCTCGAAGCCGGCGGGCCGGGATGGGTGACCCAGTTTCACGAGATCCTGGAGCCCTTGCTGACCAGCCGCCTCAAGCGCACCAAGGCCTGCGTGTGGCGCGACAAGCGGCTGTCCGACAACGACGAGTTCGACCCGGTCATCATGAAGCAGCTGCCCGAGGCGGCGGTGTTCGTGGCGGTGCTGACCGACAACTACGTCTACTCCGACTGGTGCCGCCGCGAAGCCCAGGCCTTCTGTGAACTGGCCGCACAGGGCTTGGGTTTGGCGCCCGCCGACAAGCAACGTGTGTTCAAGATCCTCAAGCTGCCGCCCGAGCAGCAGGACAGCCTGCCCGACGCGATGCGCAGAACCCTGGGCATGCCCTTCTTCGTTCGCGAGGACAAGGACGGCCGCGAAACCAATGACGAACTCGACCTGCCGGTGGAGCTGGACCCGGGCTACAGCGACGAGTACGGCAAGCGCTTTCGCAAGCAGATCGCCCGCCTGGCCCAGGACATCGCCAACACCCTCAAGGCGATCGACGCCGTTGCCGATGCCGGCACGCTGCCGCCCCCCGTGGCCGCAGACAAACCGGTCTCGAACAAGGCCACGGTCTACCTGGCGCAGTGCGGCGAAGACCGGCAGGCCGACCGCGAGGCCTTGCGCAGTGAACTGGTGCAGCGCGGCCACCCGGTGCTGCCCGATTGCGAGCTGCCCACCGGCGAGGCCGGCCTGCTGCAGACGGTGACCCGGATGCTCGAGCGCTCGGCGCTGTCGGTGCACCTGCTGGGCAGGATGCCGGGCCGCGTGCCACCCGACAGTGCCGGGCTGGATTCAGACCTGGTGATCCAGAACACCCTGGCCGTGGCGCGTGCCCATGAGGCGCCGCTTGAGCGCCTGGTGTCCCTGCCCGAGGGCACCGCCTGCCCGCGGCCCAACCACCAGCAGTTTCTCGAGGCCATGCTGCGCGATGCCAACGTGCACCACCGGGCCGAGGTGATCACCGGCAACCTGGAGCAGGTGAAGCAAGAGATGCTGGCGATGCTGCAGCGCATCGAGAAACCGGCGCCCAGTGCCGTGCCACCGGCACCGGCTGCCGGCGCGGTGTCGCCCCCGCCCCGCCTGTACCTGATCCTGACGCCGGACGACCTGGAGGCGGCGGCTGATCTCTACGACGCCCTGGAGACGCGTTTTCGGGTCTCGATTCCGGTCTTCGAAGGCACGCCCGAGGCCAACCGCCAGGCCAACGAGTTGTGCCTGACCGAATGCGATGCGGTGCTGGTCTATTACGGCGCCGGCACCGACGACTGGTTTGCCAGCGTGCTGGGCGAGGTGGCCAAGGCGGCGGCGTGGCGCTCGGGGCGGCCGTTCGATGCGGTCTTGCAGTGTTTTGCCGCTCCGGCGACGCCGACCAAGAAATTCAAGGCCCGCAAGCCCCAGCCGCACATCCTCAACGCGCTGGACGGGTTCCCGCCGGGCGCGCCATTCGACGCGGTCTTCCAGGCGCTGGGCGGCACGGTCCATGGCTGAGCCGGCGGCCTCGTCGCCCAATCCCTACCCTGGCCTGCGGCCGTTTCGCAGCGACGAGAAGCACCTGTTCTTCGGCCGCGAGCAGCAGGTCGACCGCTTGGTCGAGACACTGGC
>JANNMP010000125.1:0-4710 GCA_031398015.1 Burkholderiaceae bacterium | reverse complement strand
CGTCTTTCTGGATGTTGGCGTGGCTGCGTTCGTTGATGTACCGGCTCTGCGGGTCGTCCTGCGCCTCTTTGGGCCAGCTGCTGATCAAGTAGTAATTGACCGCCGGGCGGCAACTGCTGCAGCCGTTGGGCGTGCGCCAGCCGAGGCTGCGGTAGACGCTGTCGATGCTCAGCAGTTTCTGCTCGCGGATGGCGTCGCGCGCCTCCTGGTGGCTGGTGTCGGTGCAGCCGCACATGGCTTTCTTCTTCGGCGCGGCTGAATAGTCACCGCCGGCGGTGAACATCAGCAGCTGCTCCACCAGCCCGGTGCAACTGCCGCAACTGGCGCTGGCCTTGGTGTGCTTGCGCACTTCTTCCAGCGTGAACAGGCCTTTTTCCTTGATCGCCTTGCAGATGCTGCCCTTGTTGATGCCGTTGCAGCCGCACACCTCGTCGGTGTCGGCCATCGCGGCGGCCTTGCTGTGGCCCTGGTGGCCGACGTCGCCGATGTTGTTCTCGCCGAACATCAGCTTGTCGCGGATGTCGGCCACCGTGCGGCCGTCACGCAGCAGCTTGAAGTACCAGCTGCCATCGGTGGTGTCGCCGTACAGGCAGGCGCCGACCAGTTTGTCGTGCTGGATCACCAGCTTCTTGTAGACACCGCCGAACGGGTCGCTCAGCACGATCTCTTCGAAGCCCTGCTCGCTGGGCCCGCCCATGAAGTTGCCGGCACTGAACAAATCGATGCCGGTCACCTTCAGCTTGGTGCTGGTCTGGCTGCCGGTGTAGCGGCCGATGCCGAACTGCGCCAGGTGGGTGGCGCAGACCTTGCCCTGCTCGAACAACGGCGCCACCAGGCCATAGGCGATGCCGCGGTGGGCGGCGCATTCACCCACGGCATAGATGCGCGGGTCGGTGGTGGTCTGCAGCGTGTCGTTGACGACGATGCCGCCGCGGCCGTCATTGGCACACAGCAGGCCCATGCTCTTGGCCAGTGCGTTGTTGGGGCGGATGCCAGCGGCCATCACCACCAAGTCGGCCGGCACCTCGCTGCCGTCCTTGAACTGCACGGCCCGCACGCGCCCACCAGGGCGGTGCTCGGCGTCCTGCCGGCCGGCTTTGCCACCGTCGGCGTCACCAACCAGTGCCTGCGTCTGCGCGCCGATCAAAAAGCGCAGGCCGCGGTCTTCGAGTGATTTGCGCAGCAGGCCGCCGGCCACGTCATCGAGCTGGCGCTCCATCAGCCAGGGCATGATGTGCACCACCGTGACCTGCATGCCACGCAGCATCAGGCCGTTGGCCGCCTCCAGCCCCAGCAGGCCGCCGCCGATCACCACCGCGTGCTTGTGCGTCTTGGCGGTGCTGATCATGGTCTCGGTGTCGGCAATGTCGCGGTAGGCGATCACGCCGGTCAAGTCATTGCCCGGCACCGGCTGGATGAACGGCAGGCTGCCGGTGGCCACCAGCAGGCGGTCGTAATCGGCCACCGTGGTGCTGCCAGCGCTGTCGGTGGCGATCACCTGGCGCTTGACGCGGTTGACCTCGGTCACCGCCTGGCCCAGGTGCAGGGTGATGTTGTGCTCGGCGTACCAGCTTAGCGGGTTGAGGATGATCTGCTCGATGGTCTGCTCGCCGGCCAGCACCGGGCTCAGCAGGATGCGGTTGTAGTTGGGGTGCGGCTCGGCGCCGAAGACCGTGATGTCGTACAGGTCGGGCGCGATCTTCAGCAGCTCTTCCAGCGTGCGCACACCGGCCATGCCGTTGCCGATCAACACCAGTTTCATCTTCTTCATGCTCAGGGCTCCTGCGTGCAGGTGGGGCGGCGGTGCCGGTCTGGTGGGCAACCGCAGCGGGGGGCGTCGTCGGGCGGGCGTTGGCGGGTCGATGGCGCAGCTCGCGCGCCAGGTGGCAGACCCCCGGGGCCTGCCGAGGTGGGCAGCCAACAGCGGCAACCCAGGACGTGGTGCTAGCCCCGGGGCGGGGCGTGCGGCCGGCATCGCCGGCCCGGGTGCAGCGTCACACCCGACGCGTGGTGCAATGCAGCATCCATGCCAGCCGCCACCCCGTTGACGACAAACGATGCGCCTGCTGATCACCTGCCCCGACACCGCTGCAGCCCTGGCTGAGGCCCAGGCCCTGGTCTTGCGACTGCAGGCTGGCGGCATCGCCACCGACGGCGCGTTGCCATGCCACATGTTGGTGCGCGAAGTGGTCCGGCTTGCACCGCAAGCGGTCTTGGTGCTGGCGCCAGCGCTGGACGACAGCCTGCGCGCCGCGCTGGCGCTGCTGGCCAGCAGCGCGCCCTGCCCGGTGCTGCTGGTTGGCGACAGCGCGCCGCCGGCCGATGTGCAGCCCTTGCTCGACCTGCACCTGATGGCCTGGCTGCCAGCGCCGCTGGACCTGCCCACCTTGACCGCCGCCCTGCCATTGGCGCTGGCCCGCTTTGCCCGCGAGCAGGACCAGCAACACGCGCTGGCCGGCGCACTGGCCAGGCTGGACGAGCGCAAGTGGGTCGAGCGTGCCAAGGGCGTCTTGATGCGCACCCAGCGGCTCAGCGAGGACGATGCCTTTGCGCTGCTGCGCACCACGTCGATGCAGGCCAACCTGCGCGTGGGCGAGGTCTCGCGCAGCCTGATCGAGGCGGCCCAGGCCGCTGAAGCCATCAACCGCGCCGGCCAGTTGCGCATGCTGTCGCAGCGCCATGTCAAGGCGCTGGCATTGCGGGTGGTGGCGCGGGGCCGGGTCGACGACAACCTGGCCGACACCGCATTGCGGCTGCAGCGCAACCTGGACTGGCTGGCCAAGTTGGCGTTGCCGGTGGCCGTGGCCGACCAACTGGCTGCCGCCGCCGAGGCCTGGGCGGCATTGCGCCAAACCGCCGGGCAAGACAGCGCGGCCAAGGAATCAACCGCCTGGCTGGCCGACACCGACTTGCAGGCCGAGCGCCTGCTCGACAGTGCCGATGCCCTGACCACGGCGCTGGAGGCCGCCAGCGGCCGGCGCCACCTGCAGGTGGTCAACCTGAGTGGCCGCCAGCGCATGCTGGCGCAGCGGCTGGCCAAGCAGGCCCTGCTGGCGGGTCTGCTGCCAGCGCCGCAGGCCGCTGCCCACGCCCAGGCGGCGGCGTTGACAGTGCAGGAGTTCGAGGCCGCACTGGCCGCGCTGGAGTTGGCACCGCTGGCCACCGACACCATCCGCGCGGCACTGGCCCAGGCGCGTGGCCAATGGCAGCGCCTGCTCGACGGCCTGCGCCGCAGCGACGGCCCCGACGCCAGCGGCGGCCACCAGGCCCTGGCGCGTGAGAGCGAGGCGCTGGTGGCCAGCTTCGAGCAGCTGACCTCGCTTTACGAGCACAGCATGCAAGTTTTGCTGGGTTGAAAAGACATGGCCACAGCGGGCTGATTGCACGCTGCCGCAGCGGCAGGGCCGGGTTGGCTCGCTATCATCGATCCTAGGGAGTCACCCAAGGATGCGCTTGCCCATCGGGGGGGCGCTGCCCAGAATCAACCCGGGGCAGCCCTTGCCCCTTTTGCAGCCCATTCCCTGTCCATGACCCTGACCACCGCGAACGAGCGCGCCGACGCCCCGCAGCTCTGGCGTGCCGACGGTGGCGACGCCATGGCCCTGCCGGCCCAGGCGCTGCTGGTGCAGGCCCTGCTGGTGCATGCCCAGCACCAGGGCCTGGCGGTGGGCCTGAAGGGCGCTGAGGATGGTCGTTATCTGTGGGGCAATGCCCAATTCGCCGGCCTGCTCGGCACCGACCCCGGCAGCCTGGTGGGCCGCAGCGACGCCGACTTGTTCGACCCCAGCACCGCCGGTTTGCTGCGCGCCGCTGACCACACAGCGCTGGCCCAGGGCAGTGCGCTGACCAGCGAACACCGCTTTGACCACCAAGGCGAGCGGCGTGAATTCAAAGTGCTGCGGGTGGTCAGCGTGCAGGCTGAACGGCGCATGCTGTGCTGCCTGTGGCAAGACCTGGCGCCGCAACGCCAGCGTGATGCCCAGTTGCGCCTGGCGCTTGACCAGCTGGAGCAGCAGCAAAAGGCCAATGAAGCGCTGCGCCTCGACCTGGCCGAACAAGGCCTGCGTGACCAGGCCAGCGGCCTGAACAGCCGTGCCCATTTTGATGACCAGATGCGCCGCGAGCTTGATCTGTCCACCCGCGAGCACCGTGAATTTGCCCTGGTCTACATGGCGCTGGACCCGTTCAATGACAAAGCGGCAGCACTCGGCAACCTGGCGCAAGAGCGCATCTGTGAGGCCATGGGCCGGCTGCTGCGTGGCAACACGCGGGCGATGGACGCCAGCTGCCGCATGGACGAGCGCCACTTTGCGGTGCTGCTGTCGGGCGTGGGCCTGGCCACCGCGCATTCACGCATGGAAGGCCTGCGCCGCCAGTGCGCCACCCAGATCGTGATGCTCGACGGCGATGAGCTGGGTTTCAGCGTGGCCATGGGCGTGGCCAGCTTCCCGCACACGGCGCATGGCCATGACGAGCTGATTGCCGCTTGCGCTGCCGCGCTGGCCGAGGCCAAGCGCCGGGGTGGCAACACCGTGGCGCTGGCCAGCATCCGTTTCGACGCTGGTTGAAGGCGCGCTCAGGCGCGCTCAGGCGCGCTCAGGCGCGCTCAGGTGCGCTCAGGCGCGTCAGGGGCGCTTCAGCAGCTTCAGTGCTGGAAGGCGCGCCAGGTCATGAAGGCGGCCATGCCGTAGAGCAGCAGCGCAAACACTT
>JANNMP010000373.1:0-4452 GCA_031398015.1 Burkholderiaceae bacterium | reverse complement strand
GACCACGCCGCCGCGTTGTTCAACCTGCAGACCTTCGGCAATGTCTATTCACGCCTGAGCAACCCCACGGTGGCGGCGCTGGAAGAGCGGGTGGCGGCGCTGGAGCTGGGCCGCGCCGCCGTGGCCAGCGCCAGCGGCATGGCCGCCGAAGCGATGGCGCTGATGACCCTGCTGCAGCAGGGTGACCATGTGGTGGCCGCCGGCGCGCTGTACGGCGGCACGGTGACGCTGCTGGCCACCAGCCTGGCCAAGTTCGGCATCAGCACCAGCTTTGTCGATGCCACAAAGCCCGAGGCCTTTGCCGCCGCCATCCAGCCCAACACCCGGGCCGTGTTTGCTGAAAGCCTGGGCAACCCCAGCCTGGCGGTGCTGGACATCGCTGCCGTGGCCGATGTGGCCCATGCCCACGGCCTGCCGCTGGTCATCGACAACACGGTGCCCAGCCCCTACCTGTGCAACCCGCTGGCGCTGGGCGCTGACATCGTGGTGCATTCGGCCACCAAGTACCTGGCCGGCCACGGCAGCACGCTGGGCGGGGTGATGGTCGAGAGCGGGCGCTTCCCCTGGGACAACGGCAAGTTCCCGGGCATGACCGAGCCGTCAGCCGGCTACCACGGCGTGAAGTTCTACGAGACCTTCGGCGATTTCGGCTTCAGCATGCGCGCCCGCATGGAAACGCTGCGGGTCTACGGCGCGGCCTTGAGCCCGCTGAGCGCCTGGCTGATCCTGCAAGGTGTGGAGACACTGCCGCTGCGCATGGACCGGCACAGCAGCAACGCGCTGGCGGTGGCCAGGTTTCTGCAAACCCATGCGATGGTGGCCTGGGTCAACTACCCTGGCCTGCCTGGTCACCCGCAGCATGCGCTGCTGCAGCGGCAGATGCGTTGCGTGGGCGGCGTTGCACTCGCGTCGGGCCTGCTGGCCTTCGGTGTCAAGGGCGGGCTGGCGGCGGGTGTGAAGTTCATCGAATCGGCCCGCTTCATGAGCCACCTGGCCAACATCGGCGACACCCGCACGCTGATGATCCACCCGGCATCGACCACCCACCGGCAGTTGAGCGATGCCCAGCAATTGGCCGCTGGCGTGCCGCCCGACATGGTGCGGCTGTCAGTGGGGCTGGAACACATTGACGACATCCTGTGGGACATCGACCAGGCCTTGGCGGCGGCAGCGCGGGCCTGATGGGTCAGCGCGGGCCTGATGGATCAGCGAGGGCCTGAGGCGGTGTTGGGCCAGCCAGCCCAGGGCCGGGCTACTTTGGCAGCCGCACCGTGCCGCTGGCCACCAGGGCGCTGATGCGCTGATCGTCGAACCCCAGCTCACGCAGGATCTCGGCGCTGTGCTCACCCAGCCGCGCCGCGCCGCGCGGCGGCAGTTGAGGCTGGCCGTCGAAGCGCGCCGCGCTGCGCGCCACCTGCACCCGGTCACCATTGCCATTGGCCACCACCACCACGCAGGCGTTGTGCTGCACCTGTGGGTCGCTCAGCACCTCGGGCTTTTCATTCACCCGGCCCAGCGCAGCACCGTGGGCACGGCAGCGTGCCTCCAGTGTGGCGTTGTCGAACCGGGCCATCAGCGGCTCGAGCAAGGCGCGCAATTGCGGGCCGTTGTGGTAGCGCGCGGTCAGCGTGGCAAAGCGTGGGTCGGCCATGATCTCGGGGTGGCCCAGGGCCGTGCACAGGCCCAGAAATTCAGCCTGCTGCGGCACCATGGTGGCCACAAAGCCGTCGGCCGTGCGCCAGGGGCGCTGGGTGGCGCCGAATTCGGGGAAGGGCGGGGGCGCGTCGTCCAGCCACACATGGTTGTACATCGCGTCGGGCCACTGGAAGGCGACGGTGGCATCGAGCATCGCCACTTCCACCCTGCTGCCCACACCGCTGTGGCAGCGCGCGAACAGCGCCGCCGTGATCGCCTGCGCGGCGGTGAGCGCGGTCACCTTGTCGCTGACCGTCGAGGCCAGGATCACCGGCGCGCCGCTGGCCGCATCACGCTGCGACGCGGCCACGCCGCCGATGGCCTGGATCACCGCGTCATAGGCTTTGTCCTGGGCGCGTGGGCCGCTGGCGCCGAAGCCGGTGATCGAGGCCCGGATCAGGCGGGGAAAGCGCGCCGCCAGGTCGGCATCGGCCAGCCCCAGGCGGGCCATCACACCGGGGCGGAAGTTCTCGATCAGCACATCAGCCCGCGCCAGCAGGGCATGCAGCACGTCCAGCGCCTGGGGTGATTTCAGGTCGAGCGCAATGTTGCGCTTGCCCCGGTTGGCGGCAATGAAGCTGGCCGCCAGGTCGCCCTTGGCCGGGCCGATGCTGCGGGTGGTGTCGCCGTCGGGCGACTCCACCTTGACCACCTCGGCGCCCTGGTCGGCCAGCAACGCCGTGGCCATTGGGCCGGAGAACACGGTGGACAGGTCGACGATGTGGATGCCTTGCAAGGGTGCCGTCATGATGCTCAGATTCTGAAGTGGAACAGGCCCGCAATGCGGGCCTGTGGTGGGTCAGCTCGGACGTGGCTTACCTTCCGTACACCTTGCCAAACAGTTGCCAGGTCTTGCCGTCAAAGCGCATCAGCTGCTCACGCTCGATCGGGTAGAAGTCATCGGCCGTGGTCTTCACGTTCACACCTGGCAGCAGCATCGGCAGGTTGATGTCGATGGCCGCAGCCTGCTTCATGATGTTCTCGCGCGTCAGGTTGTCGCCCGCCTGCTTGAGCACCTGCACCAGGCCCTGGGCCACGGTGTAGCCGTAGACGTTGCTGACGTCTTTGACATCGCCAGCGGGGTAGTACTTCTTCATCCAGCCCAGCCAGTCGTCCCACTCGGGGCCCTTCTGGAACTGCGGGTCGGTCGGGTCCTTGAGGTAGGACGCGGTGATCACGCCCACGCCGTTCTCCAGCCCGGCGGGGATCATCACCGTGCCCACCGAGGCCGACACACTGTTCAGGTAGTGGGCGGGCTTCCAGCCGATCTCGGCGGCCTTCTTGATCGCCTGCGCCGCAAACTTGGGCGTGGTGATGTTGAAGAAGGTGTCAGCGCCGGTGGCCTTGAGCGACACCATCTGGCTGTCGATGGTGGGGTCGGTCACCTCGTAGCTGATCTTCGAGACGATCATGGTCTTGGCCTTGTCGCCCAGACCGTCTTCAAAGCCCTTGAGGTAATCCTTACCGTAGTCGTCGTTCTGGTACAGGATGGCGATCTTGGCATTCGGCTTGGTGTCGAGGATGTGGCCGACGAACACCTTCGATTCACTCTGGTAGTTGGGCTGCCAGCCCATGGTCCAGGGGAAGTTCTTCGGGTCACCCCATTTGGTGGCGCCGGTGGCCACAAACAGGTGCGGCACCTTCTTGGTGTTCATGTACCGGTGGATGGCGCTGTTGGGCGGCGTGCCCAGGGTGTTGAAGACGAACAGCACTTCGTCTTCTTCGACCAGCTTGCGCGCCTGCTCCACCGTCTTGGCCGGGTTGTAGCCGTCGTCAAGGCTGATCCACTTGAGCTTGCGGCCGTTGATGCCACCCTCGGCATTGACCTTGTCGATGTAGGCGCCGATGGCCTTGCCGATGGTGCCGTAAGCCGACGCCGGGCCTGAGTACGGGCTGATGCCGCCGATCTTGATTTCGGTGTCGGTGGCGCCGGTGTCGTACTTCTTCTGTGCCACGGCCAACGGGCTGGCCGCCAGCAGGGCCAGACTGGCCACGGCCAGCGCAAGTGTGTTCAGACGCATGGCAAGGTCTCCGGTTGATGTGGATTTGCATTCAACGCCACGCCGGCCCCTCTGGCCGTCGGGATCAACCCGCGCCGGCACCAAGAGCAAGGGCCCGCGATGCGGGCCCTTGCTCAGGCAAACGCTGCGGCAGCAGCTGGCCTGGGTGCTTGCCCGCAAGCATGCGGGCAGAGCCTTCGCCAGGCACTCGCGAGCCCGCAGGGGCTCGCTCGGTCCGGGCTCAGCGTCCGTACACTTTGCCGAACAGCTGCCAAGTCTTGCCGTCGAACTTGGCCAGCTGCTCACGCTCGATCGGGTAGAAATCGTCCGGACCGGTCTTGACGTTCACACCCGGCAGCAGCATCGGCAGGGTCATGTCCAGCGCCGCTGCCTGCTTCATGACGTTCTCGCGCGTCAGGTTGTCACCGGCCTGCTTGAGCACCTGGACCATGCCCTGGGCCACCGTGTAGCCATAGACGTTGTTCACATCCTTGATGTCGCGATTGGGCTGGTACTTCTTCATCCTGGCCAACCAGTCGTCCCATTCCTTGCCTTTCTGGAACTGCGGGTCGGTCGGGTCTTTGAGGTAGCTGGCGGTGAAGATGCCCACGCCGTTGTCAGCGCCGGCCGGCACCATCACCGAGCCCACCGAGGCCGACACACTGTTCAGGTAGTGGGCGGGCTTCCAGCCGATCTCGGCGGCCTTCTTGATCGCCTGCGCCGCAAACTTGGGCGTGGTGATGTTGAAGAAGGTGTC
>JANNMP010000075.1:0-2190 GCA_031398015.1 Burkholderiaceae bacterium | reverse complement strand
CTGGTGAACGCCGGTGTGGCCGTGCACTCGCTGCGCGCCGCGCGGCCTGAATCGATCACCGAACTGGTGCGCGCGCTGGCCGACGAGCCCACGCCGATCCACATCCACATCGCCGAGCAAACTGCCGAAGTGAGCGACTGCCTGGCCGCCACCGGGCAGCGGCCCATCGCCTGGCTGGCCCGGCATGTGGCGCTGGATGCACGCTGGCAGCTGGTGCATGCCACCCATGCCGAGCCGGCCGAGATTGACACCGTGGCCGCCAGCGGTGCGGGCGTGGTGCTGTGCCCCAGCACCGAGGCCAACCTGGGTGATGGCCTGGCCGACCTGCCACGCTGGCTGGCATCGGCCACGCCGCTGGCCATCGGCAGCGACAGCCATGTGGGCCGGCAGTGGCCGGCCGAGCTGCGGCTGCTGGAAGTCGGCCAGCGCCTGCTGCTGCGCCAGCGCAACGTGGCCGCAGCGCCGCTGCAGGGCCAGCCGGCCACCGCCGCGCGCCTGTTCAACCGCCACCTGGACAGCGGTGCGGCAGCGGCAGGCTTCGCGGCCTGGGGCCTGGTGGCTGGCGCGCGGGCTGATCTGCTGGTGCTCGACACGCAGGCCGATGCACTGCTGGGCGTGCCGGCCACGCACCAACTCGACGCCTTGGTCTTCAGCAGCGACAGCCCAGCCTTTGCCGACGTGTGGGTGGCCGGCCAGCGCCGCGTGGCCGCTGGCCGCCACCAGCAGCATGCCGCGCTGCGGGCAGCGCACACTGCCGCCATGGCGCAGCTGTGGGCTGCAGGGTGAATCACCCAGCCCGCACAGCGCCCGCACAGCGCCCGATTGACGCGCCGCGCCCGCCGCCATCTACTGCCTGCTTTTTGCAGGACGGTCTGCAAACCGTTTTTCCAACCAGCCACAGGAGATTCACATGGGCCAGATGATCAGCTTCAACCGCCCCGACGGCCAGGCCGTGCAGGGTTACCTGGCACCCAGCCCGGGCGCCACCAGCGCGGTGGTGGTGATCCAGGAATGGTGGGGCCTGAACGACCAGATCCGCGGCGTCGCCGACCGGGTGGCCGCCGCCGGCTTCACCGCCCTGGTGCCCGACCTGTACCGCGGCAAGAGCACTGTCGAGGCCGAAGAAGCCCACCACCTGATGAGCGCGCTGAACTTCGGCGACGCCGCATCGCAAGACGTGCGCGGCGCACTGCAGCACCTCAAGGCCAGCCATGCCAAGGTCGGCGTCACCGGTTTCTGCATGGGCGGCGCGCTCACCATCCTGAGCCTGACGATGGCCCCCGAAGCCGACGCCGGCGTGGTGTGGTACGGCCTGCCACCGCTGGACTTCGTCGACGCCAGCAAGATCAAGGCGCCCATGCTGGCGCACTGGGCCGAGCAGGACGGAGCCTTCCCCATCGCCACCGTCGATCCGCTGGAAGCCAAGCTGCGCGAGGCGGGCGTGCGCTACACCGGCCACCGCTACCTTGCCCAGCACGGTTTTGCCAATGAAACCGCGCAAGGCCCCCGCCGCATCGCCATCGCGCAGTACGACGCCGCCTGGGCCCAGCTGGCCTGGGACCGCAGCTTCGCCTTCTTCGGCAAGCACCTCTGAACCGCAGCAGTCGGCCGGGCCGGATCAACAAGCAGGCCGGAGCACAGTGCGCCTGGTCGCGGCGACACTGCGAGCGCTGTGGGCCGCAACCTCTGTGACAGCCCCCGCTGTGGCGCAGCGATCCGCGCCAGGCTGCTGAGCGCCTGCCGCCGGTGGCAATCCCACTTCCTGGTGTTTGAAAGGTCGGTCGGGCCTGGCACCTTTGAACTGCCCGAGCACGCGGCACTGGCGCGTGATGGCAGGGCCTACGCCCAGACGCTGGAGAGTGCAGGTCTGCTGAAGAACCGCAAGTACGCGTTGGCTCTCAGCAACTACCAGCGCCTGCAAGTCTTCGAGCGGCGGGCCACCGCAGTGTTCTGGACCATCACGGTCCTGTGCCTGCCATTGGGCCTGGTGTTGTCGGCCGATTGGGTGCAGGCGCTCGCAGCGGCGCTGGGTGCCGGTGCCGGTGCCGCGCCTCTGCCCTTGGTCCGTGACGCCGGCGTCATCCTTATCCTGGTGTGGCTGGTCGCATTTGCCGCGAACCTGCTCATCAAGGTTTCGGGCCTGGTGTACACAAACACAAACTACTTTATCCACGGCCTGGCAGAACTGGA